>JBCBUY010000028.1:0-32118 GCA_039817885.1 Pseudomonadota bacterium
CATCCCTCGATTGGGATCGCAACTGAAACTTTGACCTCACCACAAAAATCAAAAAACCTTATAAAAACATACGGGTACGGAGACTTGCAAATCCGCCGACGCGCAAATTGGGTTTAATCGCTACCCTGTAAGTCCCTGGAACCAGGAGATTAGGGACGTATTTGCTGGCCGTTTGCGATTCTGCGCCAGTCTCGTCAAATTTCCCCTGTTCTGAAGGCAGATATTAACCTTGTTTCGGTAGCGTACTCGCATAACACATATCAGAGTGGGCGAAAAAATGATGTTACGGGTGCTTATTGGCACAGCAGCGATAGCTGCGGCCATGGCCAGCCCCGCCAGTGCCGGACCAGAGGATGCAAACCTCTGGGCTGTCACAGAAAACGGCGAGGATGGTCTCCTTATCGACGAAACAACCGGTCAAGCATGGTTGACGGGCGCATGCCTCAAATCCATTGAACCGGCTGTAAACTCAGGTGAAATCTGGCAATCGCATACGGTTGAGCTGGTTTGGATCGGCCGAACACGTATTGTGTTGGATCAGATGTTCACCTTGGACGCCACCGGGGCACAGCCGACCTTAACGGTCGAATCTGCCAATCGCGGTGGCCCCCAGAGCTTTCCGGTGACCCTGGTGCGAGACTGTCGGTCCGCATCTGAGTGTCGGGCTCTCTTGGACTCTCCAATCTGCTGATCTGACGCCCCTTAGCGGGGTTTCAGGCTCTTTGCATGAGTTGCTCGACCGCCATACGCGCGGTCATAATGCTGGCCGCATACGGGTGCGCTGCGCCTGCTTTTGCCCAATCTCCGGCAGAAGTGGATGCCAGTGCGCCTATTGCTGTGTCATCTGGTCAGACCCAAACCATACAGCCAAAAGCCCCCCAAGCGCCGGAACCTGCCCCGGCACTCGCCTCCGCAATCGAGCATATCGACGTCATCGTCGAAAACGAACGCCTTTCCGTGCGACTGCAGCGCACGGCTACTGACGGTGTCCTCATTGAGGCCTCGCCGATCTTCGCCCACTTGAAAAGCGAAGCTTCGATCGAGGGCACCGTCCTTTCTTATAGTCGTTTTCAAGATGGCGCTCAGATTTCGTTGGACTTTACCGACGGCAAGATCCGCGCAAATGACCTGGTGCTCGGTGCACTGCCGAATTTCGAACCGCAATCGCAAGCGAATACTTGGCTGTCGATCAATGCGATTTCGGTCCTCACCGGAACCGTTGCCACGCCCGACGGTAATGGCGGCTGGAGTTTCGTGCTGGACGATCGCTTGCGCCCAAAATTCGATCTGAATCTATTTGTGAATGGCAATCAGGTCGACGTTTTCGATGCCGAACCCCGCAGCATCGGGCCGGTCCTCCTTGTACCGTTGGAGCCCATTGTGGAGGAGCTCGGCCACACACTCGAGCGTCTTGAGGGCAACGTCATATCCGTAACAAGGATCCAAGATGGCGCGACCTTTACACTGGATCTCTCCACAGGGCTTGTGAGCGTGCGCGGCATTCCACGTGGGGTCACGCCGAATATCTCCTTTGCCGATCCAGACACCCTGCTTCTGCCGTTCACGGCGATTGAAACGCTGACAGGCACCCATGTGACCCTTGAGCCGGGCACCGATAGGATCATTGTCGAATTAGATGACCGCCTGGCCGGCAGCGCGCTTCCCGGTGACGTTGTCGCCAACGAAGTCGCAACGACGGGCTTCACGCCAGAGGCGCTAGAATTCCAGGTCAGCGATCGGGGCCCACTGTTTGCCCAATTCGATTCCCGGTTCCGAGGTCTGAATACGCAATTCCAGTACGAAAGTGCGGGCGGGATCACGGATATTAACGAGCTGACTCCCAACCGCGTGACCCTGGAAGTTCAGTCTATCGATGGGTGGGTCGGTTCGCTGGGGGACGCGAATGCTCGGTTCCGAGAGCTGTCAGGCGTGGATCAGACTCGTATCCGCGGTGTCACACACCGCCGTGTCATTGAACGGAGTGGCCGTCTGCTCGCGGTCGCGGGTGGTGCCGTGGCCAATGGCTCTGAACAGGTCTCTCCAACCTCTGCGAGGCCGACCTTCGGTGGGTTCGCGGCCGGTGTCAGGGTCATCTCCCCGGATCAGCAGAACGAGTTCGGGTTCTCCGGATCGATCGGCGACACGGGACAGACGGATCGTCTGGTTTTTGGTGGACAGTCTCTCTTGAATTGGGCGGATCGAGAGACAGGACTGACAAACTTCTTCTTCTCCGGCGACCTTGGAATCTTCGATGGTCCTGGACGTGCGAAAGCTGATTTTCGAACGCGCGCAACGGCACGCTATGACATCACGGAACAGTTCGGTGGTCAGGTAAATATAAGCTACGAAGGTAAGGAGTTTGGCAGAGCCGAAGGCACCACCGACGACTCAACAGATGTGCCTGATTTCGAGGGCGTTCTAAGCGATGCAGCGGCCTCTCGCTTTGTTGGTACGGCCTCAACGGATTGGCGCTCGGTGCGCAGCTGGGGCCCGTTCAGCCGCGTTGGAGCGGGTGCGCAGGTCAATTACTCAAGAACAAAGGGAGACGAGGTTTCTCAATTCGTCTCCGTTGCAGGCTCGGTTAATACGCAACTTGCGAATGTCGGGCTGGAACTGTCGAGCGACATCAATCACAGCGTTTCAAAGAGTCTCGACAATACGGTCGCGTCGACCAATATCAGCGTTCGCGCATTCAAGAGGTTCAATTGGGGGGCCGCCCGCCTCACTTATTCGAGCTCCTTCGTCGAGGGTGAAAATGATCAGACGCTGGTCGGGTCGCTGCAGGTGACTCCCATCCGAAAGCGCTTCGCCAAAGGCTCTTTCGTAACCGCAGGTCCGACACTTTCAGCCGTTTGGACACCTGAGCGCGCATTTGCCCGGGCAGGTGCAACGATTGGGGCCAATAGCGGACAACTGCTCGGTCGGAAATTCAATTTACAGGGCCAGATCTCTGCCCTGCAATCCGTTGATCCCGACAATGCCCAAACGGCAGTGTTCTCCAACCTCGGAGCAACTTACCAAATCACACGCAATCTCAGTCTCAATGCGGACTATTTCGATAATTTCGACGGCCAAAGCGACTTCAATATCGGTTTGCGAGGCCGCGTATCTTTCAACGCGCCGCGGCGTCACACACGCCCCGTGGAGGGCCGAGGCATCCTTCGTGGAAGCGTTTTCTTCGACAGAAACCGCGATGGAGTTCGTCAGGATGACGAGCCCGGCATTCCAGGTGTTCGCGTAAAGGTCACCGGCACACGCCTAGCACTCGGGGTCGATCGCGATGGCAATTTCACCATCCAGAATATGCGCCCCGGACTTTACGGTTTGGCGCTTGATCGGCGGTCGCTCCCTCTCGGCTTGCTGGTGCCGGACGAAAGCGGAGCCAAGGTGACCATCGCCGAAGATCGCTTCACCGACATTGATATCCCAATCATAGCTTCAGGCCAGGTGAGGGGGACGCTCTTCGTCGATGCCGACGGCAACGGAGACGTTGATCCCGGTGAACATCGCATCGAGGGACAATTCCTGACGCTCCGCCGCACGGGCAATGATGTGTCGGAGGACGATGAAAACGAGATCATAACGCTTTCAGCGAGCTTTGGTCAGTATAGTTTCGACAATCTGTCACCTGGAACATATGAACTGAGTGTCAATCATGGCGGCATTGTTTACTCCCGCTCGATCGACCTCACCGAAACAGATCTATTCGTCCAGCAATCTCTCGCAATCCCCCTGGGACAAGGTCCGCCCAGCGCGGCACCATCCAACGTTATCGACTATGATACGGACGTAATTGGGGAGGCCTAAATGGCCCCTAAGAACAAATGCCGGGATCAGTTTCGAAAGAAATCGAACTCTATCTGGTATTGCAGCTCACCAGCACCGAGTGAGAGATCATAATTCTCGAAACCGTAGACATAGTCGAACCGGATTGACTGTGCGGCCTGGCTCGGATCATTCCGGCTCCGAATAGCGAGGGGAAACTCAGCAATGAAAGCGCCGGTGCCGGACAAAGAGCCCAGATCATCAATGTCGCCCAGAGGGGTGAACCCGCCAATTTGCGCGGCTGCGCCAAACGGCATGCCGTCATCATTGCCAGTCGGCGTGAGCCCGTAATCGAAAAAGACGCGGCTCAAATTGGCCGACGAGTTGAAGGGGTCTGCTACCCCTCGCAAAGACGCCGCCGCGCGGATCCGAATTCCAACGGTCCGGGAGGAAATATAAAAACTTCTTTGAATGGCGGTCTCCAGCAGACCAACCGACAGGCCAGGCGTGAGGGAGAACGAATTCAGTGTATCATTTGCATCCAGAATGCCGCTCGCATCCAGATCTGTCGAAATCGTTTGCCCACCAGAAGACAGGGTGAAAGGGACACCTTCCCCAAGATCATTGAGAATATGGAACCCTTCCGTCCTTGTGCCCGTAAACACCGGATTGACGTCGCCGGACCCCTGAAATGGGTTCCCTGTCCAGGGGATCAGCTGACCACCTGGCGCAACCGTGCCATTATTGGAAAATATGTGCGCGTCATAGACGTCGAACGTAAAGCCGTCATGGACAATGACGCACCCCTTCACCCGGCAGAAAAAGTCAGAATCGAGAAATGACTGCGCTTGTCCTGGCAACCCGCAGCCAGCGGTTGCCGCACCCAAAAGAAGAAGGAAGCGCCTAATCACGTTTACTGCCGCGTCTCCACATCAAGTGCTGCCCGCTTGGATTCTGTTATCACCCGATAGGGGGGCAGTATCTGTTTGGCACTTGGAGATTGAGGCGCGTGTGAGTTGCTCAGCCGAACGTCAATAACGGCATCATTCGCCAGACTATCGGGCAATGGAGCCACATAAGCACGCTTGGCGCCATCCAGGACAACCAGATTTCCGACATCGATCGACTGTCGTTCACCGTCGGAGTCGATATCGATCGTACCCGTGAGCCGCGCATGGGAGTTGCCCTGATTTGCGATTTCAATGAGCAGGGACTTCGAGCCGCTTTCCTCATCAATTTCGACTGTGGAATTCTCGATCACCGGGGCACTGTTCGCGTTGCCGGCGGTCAGATAGAACAGCGATGCGATCTGGTACTTTTTCCAAACGCCAGATTGGCCCGTGCGCTCTTCTGGAAGAATGGTTGACGCCAAAAGTGCGAACCGAAAATCACCTGAACGGCTGAGCCGGCTTGGTGTCGCCATATCGACAATAACCTGCTCAGATTCGCCAGGACGCAGCGTTAAGAAGGCCGGGCTGAACCGTGTCCAAGTCGCCGCAGACGTATCACTTTCTCCGGGTGGAGACAGTCTGATTTGTCCGGCCTCATCGAGATCCCAATCCGCAAGGCCAAGCGTCAACGAGATTGTCTTTTCCTGATGTACATTGGCGATGTTTACGACCTGTCTATTGGAATCGCCGGGCTCAACTGTGATTTCCACAGTGGTTGGCTGAAGGCCAATTCCGAAAGCGCTGGCTGGCAGCGCAGAGCCCACAATCGCAGCAAAGATAAGTATGAGATGAGACAGGCATTGTCGCATGGGTGCAAGTTCCCTCTGTAGAGCATTTATCCAGCTTATGCCCGCAATAGCGTTACCTATCCGTTTACACTTTCAGCGCTTGCGCCGGGCTAAGGGGTGCTTTAGGCGCGTCGGCATGGCGTCAACAAAACGCAAAAAACGGCCCCACATTCCGGCAGATCTGGCAACGATTGAGGGTCGTCATCGCGCTCATTCTGAACTCATTTGGGGAGATCATGGGTTTCTGCGGTTTCGCTTTTCCAATCTTCACCAAGTCTCGGATGAGCTTTGGCGGTCGAATCAACCCTCCCCAATCCAAATTCATGGGCACGCGGAAAATCGTGGGATTAAGACCGTCGTGAACCTGAGAGGCGAAAGCACGAAAGGGTACTATCTTCTGGAGAAAGAGGCCTGCACGTCAGCCGGTATAAGCCTCATCGATCACCAGGTTTTCTCTCGAGACACACCAACGCGAGACGCCATTCTTGGCACTCGCGACATCTTCGAAAGCATTCAGTACCCCGCATTGATCCACTGCAAGTCCGGAGCGGACCGAGCGGGCCTGGTCTCCTGCCTTTACAAGATCTTTCGGTTAGGATCGTCGGTGCAGGACGCGATTGAGCAACTGTCTTCTCGATATCTTCATATAAAACAAGGGAAAACAGGGGTGCTCGACGCCTTCTTTGAAGCTGCGCTGCGGGCAGATGCAAACACACCGGACGCGTTTCTCAGCTGGGTTCTGGAAGACTATGAGCGAGTGAGCGTCAAAGCTGATTTCCTGCGCGATCGAGGTCGAACTCTGGAACTGGATCGGCTGCTCGGTCGCGAATGAGCCATATGGCAAATCCCTCATGGTCTCGTCGGCAATTGACCAAATCTGCCGCCAACGCCTTGATCGAAACCCCGCTAGCGCGGTAACTAGGACCGGCCAATCAAGCCTGCAGAAAGTGGAGAGCGCGCGTGAAATTCCTTATCATCAATAGCTTCCGATCGATGGTTTACGTCGCTTACTTTGCGATCATCGGGTACGGCATTTGGACCGGTTTTTATAATCAGGGGAAGATTTCTGACACCCTGCCATTTATCACCGTGAATATGGGGATAGCACCAGCGCTAGACGTATTGATCGGCCTCGTGGGCGGGTGGATTGTCGCCAGCTTGGTGTGTGGGTTGATTGTAACCCTGCTCGATATTCGTGACGACATAAATGACCGCCTTCCCGATGCCCGTCAGGATATCTGATCTGTAGAAACAAAGAATTATAAGCCGCCTGACCGATGTCTGGCGGCTTTCATTTGGGGAATGAAATATGGAATCGATGAATATCGCCGCACTCTATATTGCCGTGAACGTCTTGATCATCGTGCTCCTGTCGGTCCGAGTGGTCGGCGGGCGAACCGCGAAACGGATTTCACTCGGGACGGGCGATGATAAGGATATGGAAGTTCGCATTCGATCCCAGGCAAACGCGACCGAGTATATTCCGATAGGAATGATTTCGCTTGTCGTGCTCGTTGTCTTGGGAGCCCCGAACTGGATTTTACACACACTCGGCGGGGCCTTCACTTTGGGGAGGATTATTCATCCCATCGGGATGGCCGGACCGCTCATCGCCAGACAGCTGGGTACTGTATTTACCTGGACCGGTCTGCTTGGGTTCGCGGCAGCATTGATTTGGTTTGCTGTCGCTTAAGCGGCAGCTCTTGGCAAATGGTCATCAAGAAGGTCACCCCGAGTGTCGTCATCGAATATGAGCTTGATCGATGATTTGGCGGTCATGCGCACGGCGGCGCAGAAAGCCGGTCGCCTCGCCTTGGAGCACTTCCGCCGCCCCACGGTAAAAACCTGGGACAAGACCCCTGGTCACCCGGTGACCGAAGCCGACATTGCGGTGAACACGCTCCTCGAAGAGCAACTACAATCTGCCCGTCCGAATTATGGTTGGCTTTCAGAAGAAACGGCCGATGATCTCAGCAGTCGAAGTAAAGAGCGCGTTTGGGTTGTCGACCCCATAGATGGAACACGCGCTTTTATGCGAAGTGATCCGAACTGGTGCGTTGCGATTGCGTTGGTTGAAAACGGGAAGGCCGTGGCCTCCGTCATTTACGCGCCGGTCTTCCAGGAACTGTTTGAAGCTGTTCACAAGGGTGGGACGCATTTGAACGGTGAGCGATTGTCGGCCAGTCAACGAGACAGAGAATCGGGCATGCGCCTGATCACCAACCGATCCCTTGTCGAGCATCCAAGCTGGCCTGAGCCCTGGCCCAAATTGACGGTCTCCGAGCCCAAGCCGAACGCAACGCTCTACCGTATGGCCCTGGTCGCTGCAGGTCGCTGGGATGCCACGCTCGCGCTCTTTCGAAAATCTGATTGGGATCTTGCCGCAGGCGCGTTGCTGGTCGAAGAAGCGGGCGGTCTCGCCACAACGCATTTGGGAGAGCCTTTCAGATTCAATAGAGCGACTCCGGCTCAGCGGAGTATGGTTGCGGCTGGCAAGGCGCTTCATCCTCTGCTAGTTCGGCGCGTCAAACAGGTTCGCCTGCCGGATCCGAACGCGAAAGCAGGCCCCTGATACGCAAGATCGCGAGTAGAGAGGAATCATGTCCGAGACTGCACAACCGCAAAAACAACTTCTGCACTTGGTAATTGGTGGAGAGCTGAAAGACGTCAGTGACGTGCAATTCGAAGATCTCCGTCGAATCGATTTCGTTGGAGCGTACCCCAATTATTCAGAGGCTTACGATGCCTGGAAGAACGCCGCCCAGCGGACCGTCGACAATGCAGAAATGAGATACTTCATCCTCCACGCCCACCGACTGCTTGATCCAAATACCGGCACACACCACGACGTCTAAACCGCTCTATCCAAGGTTCGACATCCCACAACGGGGCGTTTAGACTTCACCCATGCCCGCCAATCCAACCCCTCGATACTTGATGCGCTTGGCATCAGATCATTTCGTTCCTCACCGGGTCTGGTTTGCGCTTGGAACCCTGTGTGCTGTCATCACGTCTGCCGCGGCCGTATCCTACGGCTTTCTGATCAAGTTTCTTGGGGACCAACTCCAGCTCGCCGCTGAAGGCGCGGCCCTCCAAAACAGTGTCTGGCTTCTGCCGGCATTGATCATCCTCGCGTCTTGTATCCGCGCCCTTGCTCTCTATGGGATGACCCTGTCGAACAATACGGGCTTGCAGCGCGCACTCGTCGATATCTCGAACCGACAATACGCTGTGTTGATAGACGGAGATCACGCCCGAATATCAAGTGAAGCGTCGGGCGGATTTGTGTCTCGCTTCATCCATGACTTGAACACGTTGAGAGATGTTGCCCTCCGCTTCGCGAACAATGCACCCAAGAACATAGTCACTGTGATCGGTGCACTGGCGGCAATGCTCTGGATGGATTGGCAATTGGCGCTGGTTCTGCTGGTGGCTTATCCGATTGCATTTGCTCCGGTTGTCTCCCTTGGCAACCGCGTGCGCAAACGGGCGAAGCAGTCCCAGGAACAAGCCGGCCATGTGACGGCCTTTCTCTCTGAGGGGTTTCAATCGGCGCGTGGCGTTGCAGCCTATGGTCTCGAAGACTACCAAAAGCGGCGAGCTGAGGCTGGATTTGCCGAACGGGCGCGCCTCTATCTGAAAATCCTGACCAACAAAGCAGCGGTCGATCCGATTTTGGAAGTGGCGGGCGGCGTCGCCATCGCCGGTGTCCTGGCCTTTTCCGCTTGGCGGATTGTTGGCGGTGCGTCCACGATTGGTGATTTCCTTGGATTTATCGCCTTGATTGGGATCGCCGCACCGGAGTTGAGGTCGCTTGGTTCCCTCAGCGCAGCAGCCCAAGAAGGCGGCGCTGCGGCGGAGCGTGTCTATGAGTTGATCGATGCAGAACAAGCCATACTTGATCAGCCAGAAGCAAAGCCCGTTGGTGGTGTTAACGGCAGCCTGACATTCGACAACGTCCACTTCGCCTATGATGATGGAACAGAAGCACTGAAAGGGCTGTCTCTGTCTATCAAAGACGGCGAGACCGTCGCAATTGTCGGTCCATCTGGTGCTGGCAAGTCAACCCTCTTCAATCTGCTGCTCAGACTATACGACCCGGACGACGGCACGGTTCTTCTGGATGGACAGGACATCCGAACATTGCGGCTCTCACATCTGAGGGCGTCCATGGCCCTGGTCGAGCAGGAGCCGGCCCTGTTCGACGATACGATCGCAGCAAACATTGCCCTCGGCCGGCCGGGTGCGGGCGATAAACAGATCGAGGCCGCCGCCACAGCGGCTTCAGCCGACAGCTTCATTCGTCAGCTTCCGGAAGGCATGGGGACACATGTTGGCGAAAGAGGCGGACGTTTATCCGGTGGCCAGCGCCAGCGGATCGCGCTTGCACGTGCGATCCTCCGCGACGCACCGATCCTGTTGCTAGACGAGGCAACGAGCGCGCTTGACACTGAAACGGAGCAAGCCGTAGGGGCCGCGCTCCGTGAATTTGCGAAAGGACGAACAGTCCTTGTTATCGCGCACAGGCTCTCGACGGTTCAGTGGGCTGATCGTGTGATCGTTATGGAGGATGGCCGCGTTGTGGAGGAGGGCAGCCATGGAGCCCTGGAAGGGGCGGGCGGAACCTATGCGCGATTGGTCAAGGCGGGGCTCGGAGGGTAGATCAATGGCAATGGGAGGCGGTCAGCGCCCGAAAGGATCTGGTCAGAGTTGAAACTCAATTAGACCGGAGCTGTCCGCCCACGCTCTTCCGGTTTCTGCATCGCGGTTGCGCGAATGAGCTTTGCAATTTTCTCCGGCGTTTCGGCTCCTTGGATCGCAATAGAGCGATTGCCGATAAAGCAGGGCACGCCGCGCACGCCCATTTGCATGAAGAGGTTTGCTTCCCTGGCCACTGTGTCCTTGTCACCATCTCCTGAGAGAAGGTCCGAGACGATCGATCGATCCAATCCGATCTCCGCGGCAATATCCGCAAGCACATCTTTGTCGCCAATGTCCCTTTGCGCCGCGAAGTAGGCTTGAAAAAGCGCTTCTTTCGCTTCCAACCCTAGGCCTTGGCCCTGGGCCCAATGGACAAGGCGATGGGCGTTGGTCGTATTTGGGCGCTTTGGAATATTGTCGAAATCAAAGGGAATACCCTCTGCTGCACCGTACTCCTCGAGCGATTGACGCATCATCCTCCAGCGATTTTTGTTGTCGTCGTGTTCAGAGCCTTCATGAGCCGCCGGACCGAATTTCGCCTTCATATAGGCTTTATACTCCATCCCATCTTCAGGCACGCTCGGATCGAGCTGATACGGACGGAAGTAAACCTCAGTCGTCACGTCCGGCACCATGTCGACTGCGGTCTTCAGACGTCGGAGTCCCAGCCAACACCACGGGCAGACGAGGTCAGACACCATTTCAAGGGCGATCGTCTCTGAAATTGATAAATCTCCAAGTTTTGATTGGCGGTGGGGGACTATAAATCAGTGGGTGAATTTCTCAAAGCGGCTGTCCAACTGATCATTGTCAGCCTCCAGCCGTTCCAGACCGCCTCTATACGTTGATCGTGGAGCGGGGATGTTCCCGAAGCGCCAGTGGTTTGGGTAATTGGAATAACCACTTCTGCCCAAGAAGATCTGAAAGGAACTTGATCTGCAATGCCATAAAGCAGGACACCACGATCATCAAGGGAACCATATAGTACTCACTTCCGCGTAAATTCAAAAGCCATTCTGGAATGAGAAAGAACATAACGATATTTGCGATAAAGACATGGCTCACATAGATAGGTAGCGTATTCTGCCCGATATATGAGAGAGGTTTTCGCACAAGGGCAATAGACTCCGACAGAATGCAAGCGGTGCTGGCGGCTAAAACACCAAGTGCTGCTTGAATAAAATACGAAATTGTTGCGCCGAGCCCGGTAGGTTCCTCGACTGCCCAACGCACAGCTAAATATAAAAATGTGGACAAAAGAAACACTAAGCCAGTACGCCGAACAAGAAATTGTTTAATAAAGTCAAAACCCCAGGCTCCAAAAAGGAAGAATGGCGTGAAGACGAGCACTTGATTGTGGACAGGCGCTTCAAAGACGACAAATTCCGCAGTCACCATAATAAACCCTATGAGGGTAACCAAGACTACCACAATCCTTTGCGATGGTTTGGTGCCTCCAAGCTTTGCGATAACGAAATAGAACATCAGCGCCCAAATAAACCACAATATGGACGCTGGTTTGTACCATGACGAAACCAGCGCAGAAAAACTATGGTCGAGATGGGGATAATATATCGCCTCGATACCAAAATTTATAACATTCCAAACGGAAAATATATAAAAATAGAAAAGTGTCTTTTTTTGTAATAATGCTCGCCAAGGTAGTTGAAGAGATCGGCGCGCGAAATAGCCGGAAACCACGAAGAAAATTGGCATTCTTATTGGTATGAGAAAATCGTTCAGCCACCAATATATTTGGTTAACGGGTGTGATTTGACCTACAATGTAGGAAAGATGGAATTGGACGACCAAAAGAATTGACCCGCCTTTTGCCATATCCATCCAGATTATGCGGCCCTGAGCTTCCATGCTGTATTGATCTCTCCGCAAAATCAAACGTGTGGCAGGGTTGAGACGTTCTCAAACAGGCGCAATTATTGTAAAGCAAGATTCCTGCCATCAGCATCGCAGTCGGACAGCTTGCCTTATGAGGCTAGACGTTGCTGAGCCTTGGAAGCGGCCTGTTTCAACACGGTGAAATAGTTCGGTTGAACCTCCATCCGGTCGGCGATGCCCTTGGATTGCAGGAGCTCATGCGCCTCTGCCAACCTGTAGCATGGCAGATGCATGAACATGTGGTGCTCACAATGATAATTCACCCAATAGGGGGCGATAAACGCCCGCTCGATCACCCCCGCATGGGTCGTTCTTGCATGGCGCATAGGATCGTCATTATCCGGAACAACGGCATGCTCGGCGATGTTGCGCAGGCGCGTGATCATGGGAAACCAGGTTGCCATGGGCAGCAGCCAAAGAACGAAATAGGCCCACCAATAGCCCAACACTGTCAAAGCCACGAGCAGCGCGGCGTTGAATATCAGAAACGGCATAACGGCCTCCCGCGCGTTTTGGGAGCGGTTCTCTGCACCCGGTCCAGGGCGAAGTCCTAAACCAAACGCATTGCCGATCTGATTGCTGCGCTGCTTGAAAAAGGTCTGCCCCGTTAGGTCCCTGATGATCTTGCGTTTGAGGGATTGTCCCGTGATCGGAAAGGGTTTTGACAAGATCAGATCAGGGTCTTCCGCTTGCTGAGCATATTTGTGGTGCGTCAAATGGTAAGGCCGATAGTTTTTCAAAGACCCTCCGACGGCTGGTCCACAAAAAAGGTTCGACAATAGGTCATTCGTGTTCTTGTTGGGATGTAGTCCGCCATGGGCGGCTTCGTGCTCGAGCACGGCAAGTCCAAGTTGGCGAGCACCAATGATCATAATCGCAATTGGAGTGAGCCAGGGTTGCCAGATCGCGGCGGCCATTGCGCCAAAGATCACCGCCCAGCAATGAACAACGAGCCAAGGGCCCATCCAGGCATTTCTTCGGCTCACACGGGACCATTCCTCCCGTGTGAAGAGATCCAATGGGCGTATGCGTCGAGCGGCGGGCATGTTGTTTTATACCGTGTTTCCGTTGCGGAGGCCAAATCACAGGCCCGTTCAGACTATATGACAACCGCCCCGAGCAGCCCGACGAGCACGATAGCCCCCGCCCAGACATTCGATTTGAACACCGCCAGGGCATTAGCATTCCGGCTCGCCTTCAAACGTGAGATCTGCCAAACCCCATGGGCAAGAAAGGCAAGGGCCGTCAGGGCTCCAAGTCGGCCAGCCCCCATAAGCGAGGCCGCAAAAGCCATATGCGTCGTCGCTGCCAGATGGAACCCAAACGCCCCCGTCGCGGCGCGGTCGCCGAACAATCGCGCAGTGGATCGGACACCTATCAAAGCATCGTCATCGCGATCCTGAAGTGCGTAGATCGTGTCGTAGGCGATCGTCCAAAGGGCGAGGGCAACATAGAGCAGCACGAGCGGTATGTTGAAAACGCCGACCGTCGCGCCCGCGACAAGGACCCCCCAATTGAACGTCAAGCCGAGCCAGGCCTGGGGCCACCAGGTGACACGTTTCATGTAAGGATAAATCGCGACGAGCGGGATGGCCGCCAGAGCGACCAGCTTCGCGAAGCCAGGCAAACAGAGCCAGACAAGAAACCCAACAGCGAGTTGTGCGGCCAACCAGAAATATGCCTGCATCCGGGTAACATCACCCGCAGGCAGGGGGCGTCCCGCTGTTCGGGCGACGCCGGCATCAAGATCTTGATCGGTGATATCATTCCATGTGCAGCCGGCTCCGCGCATAGCGACAGCGCCAATGCCGAAGAGCAGGGCCCACCACAAGTCTATCCACTGGAGGCCCGCTGGTATCCGGGAAAACGCAAGTCCAATCCAACACGGCAAAGCGAGAAGCCATATCCCAACAGGGCGATCTATTCTCGACAGGGAAAGATAGGGTTGAGCGCGCGCCGGCAATGTGTCCCAACCCGGAAACTGGATGGCGTCCGCCGGGCCCCGCCGCCGTTCGATCTGTAACGGCGTCTGATACTCCACGTCGACGACGGGTTTTTCATCTGTTGGCTCAGTCATGGAAAGCGCCCATGCAAACTTCTAGCCGCCTGTTTTTTCCAGCGCTCGCTGGAACGCCGGCCGACCCATATTTCTGTCCAGATACGCGTTAAGCTCTGGGTAGGGGCCGAGAGCGCCAAGGCGCTCCGCCACCTGACAAATATAGGTAAAGCCGATGTCAGGTGCCTGAAATTGGTCACCAAGAATGAACGCTTTGTCGCCTAATGAATCCTGCATATAGCCAAGTTGAAGGGCAACTTCGCCCTCAGAAAACATCGATAAAAGGGGCGCTCCCCCGTCTGGATCGCGCATCAAAAGCATCTTGATTAGCAGCGGTGCGAACGCTGATGCTTCAGAATACATCATCCACTGTAGCCACTTCGCTCTGGCGTCCCGGTCTTCTTTGGCGGGGGCAAGGAGGTTCTGCGGGTCGTAATAATCACTGAGATAGGTCGCGATGGCGACACTCTCCGCCAGAACGAATCCATCGATCTCGACGACTGGAGATTTGCCCAGGGGGTGCGCATCTTTCAGCTCCGGAGGGGATCGACCCATATCATTTCTGTTGTAGATCTTCAGCTCATAATCGAGACCAAGCTCTTCAAGAAGCCAAACCGTAAAAATAGATCTACCAATGCGGAGATGGTGAACCAGGATCATCTCGATCCTCCAATGCTTGCCAATGTTCCTCGCCGACTAGCATGACCTTTCAAGTCAAGCCAACGCCAGTTATAGGCGGGCATAATGAGCATGCCGCCGCGTTTATTTGTGTCCGTTGATCTCCTCGAGGGCCATGCCTTTTCGCTTGAGGAAGGCCAAGCGCACTATTTGACGCGTGTGATGCGTCTTCGCACCGGAGATCATGCGCGCCTATTCAATGGACGCCATGGCGAATGGCTGTCGACGCTTGAGGTGACCGGAAAGGCGGTATCTGTCCGACCGACACGTCAATCGAGGAGGCAACCGGACAGTACGGGAACGCTCGAGCTGCTGTTCGCGCCTCTAAAGAAGACACGGACTGACTTCGCTATAGAGAAAGCCACAGAGCTCGGCGCGACACACATCCGGCCCGTTATCACAACAAGAACGCAAACCCAGCGCATCAAAGTCGAACGGCTTCAATCGATTGTCCAGGAAGCCGCCGAGCAAACCGAACGGATGGATCTGCCCAAGGTTTACGACCTGGCGACACTGGAAACAGCGCTTGCAACCTGGGATCCGACCTCGCCATTGATCTATTGCGATGAAGCCGGCGATGATCCCAGGGCACCATGGGGCGGTGAGGGCGGCCGCGCGCCGTCGATAGCGGAGCTGTTGTATACATTGAAATCTCGTAAAGGCGGCGTTCTGATTGGGCCGGAAGGAGGCTTCACCGAAGACGAACGAGCGGTTTTGAAATCATTGGATTTTGTCCACGCAGTGTCCTTGGGGCCGCGCATTTTGCGGGCAGAGACCGCCATCGTCTCTGCACTCACAATTTGGCAGTCCGTTCTTGGCGACTGGCGCTAAACCTCTTATGTGCTCGCAAAGCCGATCTTCTGAGGGGACCCTGCCTTGACGACTCCAACCGCCGACATTGACGAATCTGCACCGCGGATTGCCGACAAAACCGAGCTGGTCGAATGGGTGGAGGCCGGGTGCAAACCGAAATCCGAATGGCGAATCGGCACCGAGCACGAAAAATTCGGGTTTCTGAAAGATGGTCTTCGGCCCGTTCCCTATGAGGGGGACGCGTCGGTTCGTGCGCTTCTGGAAGGCTTGAAAGACACCTATGGCTGGCAAGGCATTCTCGAGGATGGCAACATCATCGGATTGAAACGAGATGGAGCGAGCGTCTCTCTTGAGCCCGGCGGCCAGTTCGAACTGTCAGGAGCCCCCCTACAGCATATTCACCAGACATGTAACGAGGTGCGGGGTCACCTCAGCGAAGTCCGCGCAGTCGCAGATCCATTAGGCATAGGGTTTCTCGGCCTGGGATTCTCTCCGAAATGGGCGCTGAAAGACACGCCAATTATGCCGAAGGGCCGTTACGGCATCATGAAGCGCTACATGCAGAGGGTCGGGCGTCTCGGCCATCAGATGATGTTCCGCTCCTGCACCGTTCAAGTGAACCTCGACTTCTCGTCCGAAGCTGACATGGTCAAGAAAATGCGGGTGGCTTTGGCACTCCAACCTGTCGGCACGGCCCTGTTCGCAAACTCTCCTTTCGCAGAGGGCCGCACCAACGGATTCTTATCCTACCGGGCCCATGTCTGGTCCGATACCGATCCCGACCGCACGGGCATGCTCCCTTTCATGTTCGACGAAGGGGCCGGATTTGAATCCTATGTCGACTACGCCCTCGACGTCCCGATGTACTTTGCCCGACGCCGCGGCACATATGTTGACTGCGCCGGGTTGTCCTTCCGCGATTTCATGGAGGGCAAGCTGGACGTGCTGCCGGGCGAACGCCCCACCATCGAAGATTGGGAAGACCATCTTTCCACGATCTTTCCAGAGGTGCGCCTGAAGCGGTTCCTGGAGATGCGCGGATCCGACTCCGGTCCGTGGGACTCTCTCTGCGCCATGCCAGCCTTTTGGGTCGGCCTGCTCTACGATGATGAGGCGCTGGATGAAGCCTGGGATCTGGTTAAAGATTGGACCACCGGGCACCGCGAAGCCATGCGCCGCGTCGCCCCGGTACTCGGCCTCAAAGCGGCCGCACCGTGCGGACGACACCTTCAAGACATCGCGAAAGAAGCGATCCGCATCGCGTCTGCCGGGCTGCGGCGGCGAGCGATGCTAAGCACATCCGGCGACGACGAAACCGGCTTCCTCCACGAACTCCATGAAATTGCGGAAACCGGAATCACACCGGCCGAGCAATTGCTTGAACGCTATCACACGGAGTGGGGCCGCAGCGTCGATCCGGTTTTCAAAGCAAGGGCGTATTAGAGCAAGCCTTGCCTCAAATCTGTCATATATCGGTAATTCCTGCTTGAGCGGGTGCCGGTGGGTGTCCATAGTGCGGGTCGCAGTTATAAACGACACGTAACGATTTGAGGGATTCCCAGTCATGACGGACACCACACTTCCCAGCGGAGATTCCAAGGGGACCTTCTTCGGGCATCCCCGCGGCTTGTTTGTGCTCTTCTTTGCGGAGATGTGGGAGCGCTTTTCTTATTATGGCATGCGCGCTCTTCTGATCTTTTATCTCACCCAACACTGGTTGTTCTCAGACTCCCAATCTGGCGTCATTTACGGGGCTTACACAGCCCTTGTTTACATCACGCCGGTGCTTGGAGGCTATCTCGCAGACCGATATCTCGGACAGCGCAAGGCCGTCCTGTTTGGAGCCATCCTCTTGACCATTGGCCATTTCCTGATGGGATTCGAGGGCGACGGCGGCCAGGATGCAGCAAGTCTGAATGCTTTCTGGTCAGCTTTGGCTTTCATTATTGTCGGCTCTGGTTTCCTGAAAGCCAACATTTCGGTCATGGTCGGACAACTCTATCCCCGCACCGACCGCAGACGCGACAGCGCCTACACCATCTTCTATATGGGGATTAATTTGGGGGCGGCCCTCGGCTCACTTCTATGCGGATGGCTCGGCGTGGCCTATGGCTGGAATTATGGGTTTGGCGCGGCGGGCGTCGGTATGCTACTCGGCTTGATCGTCTTTGTGCTCGGCAAGCCGCTGCTTGTTGGTCGCGGCGAACCACCAGAACCGGCCATGCTGACCGAGCGGAAGTTCGGCCTGCCCTTTGAGTGGGTGCTTTATGGGTCCGGTCTCGTCGCAGTGGCGGTCGTCTGGTGGCTTGTCCAAAACCAGGACGTTGTCGGCTACTTCCTCGGTGTTTCCGGCCTTATTCTGGTGTCCTACATCGTCTTCACATCGGTAACGAAACTTCAGCCGGAAGAGCGTGACCGGATTTTGGCAGCTATGTTCCTGATCTTCGGGTCGATCATGTTTTGGGCCTTGTTCGAGCAGGCTGGTTCGTCATTGAACCTGTTCACAGATCGCTATGTGGACACCGGCGGCGTTCCGGCCCCTGTCTTCCAATCGCTAAACGCCATGTACATCGTTCTGTTGGCACCGCTTTTTGCCATTGCCTGGACACTTCTCGGGAAGCGCGGCTTGGAGCCGTCAGCCCCTGTGAAATTTGGCTTGGCCATGTTCCAGCTTGGCCTGGGCTTCCTCGTTCTGAAATGGGGTGCGGAGGCCGTCGGGTTGGAGAATGCAACGCCCGTCCTCTTCATCTTCCTGATCTATTTGCTGCATACGACGGGTGAGCTTTGCCTGTCGCCGGTTGGCTTGTCAGCGATGAACCGGCTGGCTCCCGCCCATCTGGCATCCTTGATCATGGGAACTTGGTTCTTCGCATCTGCCACCGGCAATTTCGTTGCGGGTCTGATTGCAGCGGCCACCGGCTCTGAGCGGGCGTCTGGAGAGGGGGCCGCCAAGGAGCTTGTCTTGAACGTCTACCAAACGATTGGCCTTTGGGCGATCGGGTTCGGTATCTTTGTGATTGTCGTATCACCCTTCATCCGTAGGCTGATGCACCTCGACACATTGCGGGACGACAACGAAACGGTCACGGAGGCTTATGCTGCTGAACTAAGCGTTGCCGATCACGGAGCGCAAAAGCCGGCTGAGTGAATCACACGTCGAAGTCGAAACAATAGAAAAGGCGGCCAAGGGATTGGCCGCCTCTTTCATTTGAGCGTTCTGTCACGTCGAAGACAGTCCTAAGCTAAGCCGCGACGTTTTTCCGGTACCGGGTCAGGGACAACTCAGGCACGCTGACATAATGCGGCCCCTGCGGCTGTCTGTCCTACGACTCTGCCTTGATGACCTGGAACCGCTCAAGCTCCTGTTCAGCCCGTTCCCAATTGGGCTTAAGCTCAAGCGCCTTCGAGAAATTGGTATACGCGCTGCGGGGGTCGCCATTCAGTTCATGGGCAAGACCAAGATTGAAATAGGCCGCGTGGATATCTTGCGTATCCAGGGCAATCGACTTTTCCAAGGCCTCGATGGCCCGTGGCTGGTCGCCAATCGATACATAAACCGCGCCCTCGTTCAGATAGATGGCACCCATATTGGGGCGACGTTGCTTGGCCACGTCATAGTCGGCGAGCGCATCGTCGAACTTGCCCATACGCATGCGCATGATGCCGCGATTGATGTAGGTGGCTGTGAGGTTTCGGCCCTCCATCGTTCCCGAAAGAATGGCTGTGGTGCAGGCTCGTTCATCAGCCCGTGTTGGCTCCTGGCTATTTAGAACCGCCGTATAGCAGTCTTTACCAAGGCTGCTTCCCAAAACCGCGATCTGGCCAAAGGCGAAGCCGCCAAACGCAATAGCAGCAGCAGAACTGATGAGTAGTTTACGAACCATGACTGAATCCTCCTATTTGTATCACCTTAGCACAAAACGGATTACGATGCATCAAACGGACGTTTTGCCGTTAGACTGCGACAATATTGAGCGAAAATGGTTATGGGTATTGGAAACAGCTCAGTATAAAAGGCATGAAAAGCGAGGATTAGGAGTCGCGCGTGCGTACAACTCTACTTGGTATGGCAGCACTGGTTGCCGGACAGACAGCCGCAGGGCAGGGGCAACCGACAGATGGTGCGCTCGGCTTTCAGGAACCGGTCACAGAACTGGCGCGTCGGGGCTTTGCATTCCATGACAATTTTCTGCTTTGGATGTGCATCATCATCACGGCGTTCGTTCTGGCGTTACTTCTTTGGGTAATGGTCCGATACAATACGAAGGCCAATCCCGTTCCGTCCAAGACAACGCATAATACCTTGATCGAGGTCGTATGGACCGTGATCCCTGTATTTATCCTTGTCGCCATCGCGGTCGTGTCATTTCCGCTCCTCTACTATTTTGACAAAGCACCGGACCTTGATGCGATTGCTTCGGGCGAGGTCACAGCAAGTGTGGAAGAGCAAGCTGCCGCTGCCGAGGGCTGGGTTTACGTAAAGGCCCAGGGCAATCAGTGGAATTGGACCTACTCTTATCCAGACGAGTTGGACGAGAGCGGATTCCCACTCGAGTTCACCTCCAACCCGATCCATACAGGCAAGCCTGATCTAGATCGCGAGCGCTATGCGACTCTCGGCCGGTCGACACCGTTTGACGACCAACCGATCAATCTGGCTGTCGATTTGCCGATGGTCGTTCCAGCAGGCCGCTATGTCCGCTACTACACGGCGGCAGCCGACGTTATCCATTCATTCGCGATGCCGAGCTTCGGGATCAAAACCGATGCTGTCCCAGGGCGACTAAATGAAGGCTGGTTCAAGGTCGATCAACCGGGTGTCTATTATGGCCAGTGCTCAGAGCTTTGTGGCAAGGACCACGCTTTTATGCCTATAGAAATCAGGGTTGTTCCCCAGGTCCAATATGATGAATGGCTTCGCATTATGATGACCGGCGACCCCGATGCCGCCGCCGAATATGTCTCAACAATCAATACGCCAACCCGCCTGGCGTCTGTCGCGAATTAAGGGAGGGCATATCGATGCCTATGGACGAACTTGTCATTGATAAGCCACATGCCGCTGATTCGGGTCACGAGGCGCACGACGATCACAAGCCCGGATTTTTCGTTCGCTGGTTCTTCTCCACAAACCACAAGGATATTGGCACGCTATATCTCGTCTTCGCTTTGGTTGCGGGGATCGTGGGTTACGCGCTGTCGGGTCTGATCCGTTGGGAGCTCGCTCAGCCTGGTATCGGCCCGCTTATGAACCTGATGGAGGTGTTTTACGGCCTCGAAGGGGATGCGGCGCGCGAACAAGCAAAGCAGTACTATAATACTGTGATCACCTATCATGGCCTGATCATGATCTTCTTCATGGTGATGCCAGCGCTTATTGGCGGTTTCGGAAATTGGTTTGTTCCGCTCATGATCGGGGCACCGGACATGGCCTTTCCCCGTATGAACAATATCTCGTTCTGGCTGACCGTTGCGGCGTTCGCCTTGTTGATGACGTCTATGTTCGTGCCGAGCGGCAATGGGGGCAATGGCTTTGGGGGCGGGTGGGTCCTCTATCCCCCCTTATCCGGTCTAAAGGGGCATTCTGGACCGGCCATGGATCTTGTTATCCTCTCGCTTCATACAGCCGGCATTGCGTCCATTCTCGGAGCGATCAACTTCATCGTGACAATCCTCAATATGCGGGCTCCGGGCATGACGCTGCACAAGATGCCGCTCTTTGCCTGGTCACTACTTGTCACGGCCGCTCTGCTTCTGCTCGCACTTCCAGTGCTGGCCGGTGCCCTGACCATGCTGCTGACGGACCGGAACTTCGGATCGCAGTTCTTTGTCCCTGAAGGCGGCGGTGATCCGATCATGTTCCAGCATCTGTTCTGGTTCTTTGGACACCCAGAAGTATACATCATGATCCTTCCGGGCTTCGGCATTGTCAGCCATGTGATCTCGACATTCTCCAAGAAACCGATCTTCGGTTACCTCGGAATGGCTTACGCCATGGTCGGCATCGGTGTGATCGGCTTTATTGTCTGGGCGCACCACATGTACACAGTCGGAATGCCTGTCGACATGAAGGCGTACTTCGTGGCGGCAACCATGGTCATCGCCGTGCCCACAGGGATCAAAATCTTCTCCTGGATTGCGACCATGTGGGGCGGGTCCATCTCCTTCACCATTCCGATGCAATGGGCGATCGGCTTCATCTTCCTGTTCACGCTTGGTGGTGTAACCGGGGTTGTTCTCGCCAATGCCGGCATCGACCATGCGCTTCACGACACTTATTACGTGGTCGCGCACTTCCACTACGTCTTGTCACTCGGTGCGGTCTTCGCCCTGTTTGCCGGTTGGTATTACTGGTTTGAGAAGATGTTCGGCGTGAAATACAACTCCATGCTCGCCGGGCTTCATTTTTGGCTGATGTTCATCGGCTCGAATGTCATCTTCTTCCCGCAGCATTTCCTCGGCCTCAATGGCATGCCGCGTCGTTATATCGACTACGCGCCGGCCTATGAGCTCTGGCACGGTGTCTCAACAATTGGCTACGCGATAACCCTCGTTGCGACGCTCATCTTCTTCGTGGGGCTTGCCGAAGCGATGATCCGTCGCCGCAAAGCTGACGCCAATCCTTGGGGCGAGGGCGCTACGACGCTCGAATGGACACTGTCGTCGCCGCCGCCATTCCACCAGTATTCCACACTTCCGGAATATAAGTCCGAAGGTGGTCACTAAGAGAGGCGGAGCGAGCAAATGTCAGGCCGTACACGATAGACTGAGGCGGCCTGGCACCTACAAGATGTCACAGAGACGGCGTCAGCAACATCTGTCATATCGCGCATATTCACAGCGCATTCGCGCACCTTTGGTAGCATAGACCAGAAGATCCAGATGACCGAAACAACACATATTAAATCGGGCCATCATTACGCGACAGCGAATGATTATCTGCAGCTGATGAAGCCGCGGATCATGGGATTGGTCGTGTTCACGGGCATTGCTGGCCTGGCAGCCGCGCCGGGATCCATGAACCCGGTCATGGCCTTCATGGCCGTTCTCGCCATTGCCCTGGGGTCGGGAGCCGCCGGCGCATTGAATATGTGGTACGATGCCGACATTGACGCGGTCATGAAGCGCACCTCGACACGGCCTATTCCTTCTGGAGCGGTGCCAAAAGGCGAAGCCTTGGCACTCGGTCTGATTGTTTCCGGCGTGTCGGTTCTGATGATGTGGCTCGCCTCCAACATCGTCGCAGCGGCCCTGCTGGCACTGTCTATTGCCTATTATGGATGGTTTTACACCATCGTCCTAAAGCGGCGCACTCCTCAGAACATCGTGGTCGGTGGGGCTGCCGGGGCATTTCCTCCCGTCATTGGATGGGCCGCCGTGACAGGCACCACAACCCTTGATCCCTGGATCTTGTTCGCGATCATCTTCTTTTGGACACCGCCTCACTTCTGGGCACTGTCCTTACTCGCCCATAAGGAATATGCGCGCGCCGGCGTCCCGATGTTGCCCGTCACCCATGGTGCGCGGCATACGAGGCTGCAAATCCTGATCTACACCCTGGTGCTTGCACCAATTGCGCTCGCGCCGGTCATCACTGGGCTGGGAGGCTGGGTGTATGGCACCATCGCCGCCGCCTTGAGTGCCGGCTTCATCTGGAATGCTATCTCTGTGGCCCGCAGCAATGCCGGTGAAGACAATGCTGTTGCCGAGGATCACAAGGCCGCTCGAAACCTGTTTGTGTTTTCAATTCTATATCTTTTCGTCCTCTTCGGTGCGCTCCTTGTGGAGTATGGGACCGGCTTATATTTTCCGGTGCTTGGACATGGCTGATAACAGCCAACCTGCCGAACAAGTCGAAGCCGCCCGACTGGCCGCTCAAAAGAAGCGCAATGTCTGGCTGGCCATTGCTTTGTTCGCATTCGTGATCCTTGTTGGACTGGTCTCAGCCATTCGGCTTGCTGAGAACATTCAACGCGCCTCGGGGGCAGGTTGATGGCCCTATCTAATGGAAAGATCGCGTTTTTGGGGGCGACTGTCGTAGTCGGGATGACGGGGCTCGCCTTCGCGTCGAAGCCGCTTTATGACACATTCTGCCGTGTCACTGGCTTTGGTGGAACCACGCGCATCGCCACGGAGGCACCCCAGCAAGTGTTGGACAGGACCGTCACCGTTCGGTTCGACGCCAATGTCAGCGATGCTCCTTTGACGTTTCGGCCTGTTGAAAATCGCCATGAGATTGCCTTGGGCGAATACGGTCTCGCTTTCTACGAAGTGACCAATACAGCCGATGACCCGGTATCGGTGATAGCAGGATACAATGTGACCCCGCATACCGCCGGGCGTTACTTCAATAAATTGGAATGCTTCTGCTTTGAAGAACGCGTGATCGAGGCTGGCGAAACGAAAACGCTGCCGGTCGTGTTCTTTATTGATCCGGCTATGGACGAGGAAGCGTTGATGTCCACCGTTTCTACAATCACTTTATCTTATACGTTTTATTCAATAGATGATGCCCCGATCGGGGGTGCGACGAGTTCGCCCGACAGCGTCAGCGCGGTTGCGCTGCCCTGACGGCTCAGAGTATGACCACTGGCATCTGATGGGATTTGGGAAAGACAATCATGGCCCACGGCGAAGTTAGACACGACTACCACCTCGTAAATCCGTCTCCATGGCCCCTTATTGGCTCTTTGGCTGTAACGGTGCTCGCGCTCGGGGGCGTTACCTACATGAAGGGCCTGTTCGGCTTCCCGGCCGGCACAACCTGGCTGATGTTCACGGGGTTTGCCTTGGTTGGAATCGTCATGTTTGGCTGGTGGCGGGAAGTCATCAAGGAGAGTGTGGGCGGCGACCACACGCCCGTTGTCCAAATCGGTCTTCGTTACGGCATGCTGATGTTCATCGCATCGGAAGTGATGTTCTTTGTGGCCTGGTTCTGGTCGTTTTTTGAGCTTGTCATTTTCCACGGCGCGCGGGCTGGAACCACATTCGATGGCGAAAATATACTCTACGAACAGCTCCAGGCCTGGGGATCGTGGCCGCCTCCGGGGGTAGAGACATTCGATCCCTTCCATTTGCCGCTGATGAACACGGTGATCCTGCTTTTATCGGGTACGACCGTCACATGGGCCCACCACGCATTGCAGCATGGTGATCGCCAAGGCTGCCGGAATGGACTTATCCTGACCATTGCCCTTGGCGCGCTGTTCACCTGCGTGCAGGTGATTGAGTATGCAGAGGCCGGCTTTACCTATGGCGGTACGCTTTACGGGTCTGCTTTCTTCATGGCGACTGGCTTCCATGGAGCCCACGTGCTGATCGGAACGATCTTCCTGATCGTGTGCTTGCTAAGGCTCATGGGTGGTGGGTTCACCCCTCAGAAGCACTTCGGATTTGAAGCGGCAGCTTGGTATTGGCACTTTGTCGATGTGGTCTGGCTTTTCCTATTCGCGTTCGTTTATGTTGCGCCGCACCTGATCCTCGGTCATTAACCGTACCAATCAGAGAAGTGATAAAGCGAAGGCGAGCTGATGAGCTTTCGTCCTTTCCCAATCATGACGGCTTGCGTCATTCCGGCGCTGGCCGTGCTGGCTTTGCTGGGAAACTGGCAGTGGCAACGATATGGCGCAAAAGCTGCGACCATCGATGCGGTTATTGAGTGGACGACATTCTCCGGGCAATTGGCCGTCCCCCAGAGTTTCTATGTTTCGACCCTTCTTGATGGGGATCCCGCCTGGCGGCTGGTGAACGTGATCGAAAACGGAAATCGTATATCGCTCGTGTCCAGACGGCTTTTCATCAGCATTGGCCCGCCCGACGCAAACCCGGTTGCGGTAAGCGATCTTGAAACCACCGAAGGTATCTTTGTCGAGCCATCGTCGCCGACCCGCTGGACACCGAAGTCCGACGGAACCGTCTTCTATGCTTATGATGTTGACGGCATCCGTAACGAATTGGCCGGCTCACCAGCTGAGACGCTGACCAATGATGTGTTTGAGCCGAGGTTGATTAGTGTCGTTGACCTCGAAAATGGCCGAGAGACCGCTCTGATCGAAAACCCATGGGCAAACCCAGCCCTGGCCGACCCGCTTCCGCCGGCAAGACACCTTGGATATGCACTGACATGGTGGGGAATCGCTCTGGGTCTGATAGTCATCTATTTTGTTTTTCATCTTCAGTCAGGTCGCCTGACCTTGAGACAGGCTGCCTGATAGAGGGGATGCGCTCATGAAATACATTTCCACAAGAGGGCGTGCCGAGCCCGTAGACTTCGTGGAGGCGTGTCTTGCCGGGCTCGCGCCCGATGGCGGTCTGTACGTCCCAGAAGAGTGGCCGCAAATCGAACCTGCCCGGGCTGGTGAGAGTTACACCGATCTGGCCATTCGGATCATCTCTGCCTTTGCCGGAGACGCGATGTCTGTCGATGATCTCGCGGATATCTGCGAGCAAGCCTATTCAAGCTTTTCCCACAGAAGCGTCGCACCCGTTCGCCAGACATCACCGAACAGATGGATGGTTGAGCTGTTCCACGGCCCAACCCTGGCGTTCAAAGACGTGGCCATGCAGTTCATCGGACGCTTCTATGATTTCGTGCTTGCCAAGCGTGACCGGCGCATGACCGTGATCTGTGCGACAAGCGGAGACACAGGCGGGGCTGCGGCAGCCGCATTTGCAGGATCAAAGCGCGTCGATCTGGTAATCCTGCACCCTCACGAGCGCATTTCGCCTGTACAGCGGAAATTCATGACCTCAACGGGGGCAAGCAATGTCTTGAACGCAGCCCTTGAAGGGGACTTCGACGACTGCCAGGCGATGGTAAAACGGCTGTTTGCCGATACCGACTTTGCAGATGAGATTCACCTATCCGGGGTCAACTCGATCAACTGGGCCCGCATTGCAGCCCAAACGGTCTACTATGCTTATGTACAGGCCGCCCTTGGACCAGAGAGACCGCTCAGATTTGTCGTGCCCAGTGGAAATATGGGCAATGCCTTTGCCGGCTATGTCGCGCATAAATGCGGACTGCTTGCTGGTTTTGATTTGATATGCGCTGTCAACGAAAACAAAACCCTCGCAAACATGCTGGAAACGGGTGAGATGAAACGAATACCAGCAGTGAAAACGCCAAGCCCCGCAATGGACATTTCGGTGCCGAGCAATTTCGAGCGACTGGTCTTCGATGCCGCCCACCATGATGCCGCGTCCGTGCGTCAAATGTATGAGCAATACGCCCAGAGTCAGCAGGCCGAGCTGCCACAGGATGCCATGGTCGAATTCGAGAATATTCTGCTCTCCGCCCGACCGGTGTCCAACAAGGCCACAACGGAAGAGATGCGCAAAATGCTCGATGACACTGGCGAGCTCATTTGTCCGCACACGGCGGTCGGCACGTCTGTCTCGCGGTGCTTACGCGCAACAGACGCCTGCACGATCGTGGTCCTCGCCACCGCTCATCCTGCAAAGTTTCCAGAGACCGTCAAAACCGCCACAGGTCGCGACGCCCCGCTTCCAGAGCGATGTTCTGCCGTCGCACAAGAGGAGGAGGTCTTCTCGATCCTTGCGGCAGAAGATCAAACGGTTCGGGACTGGATTCGCGCTGGCATTTCACGAGTGTGATGAGCAATTTTGAGTATCGCCGGATAAGACTCGAAGGGCAAAAAGTGCTGTTGCGCGCCCCGCGCCGGGCCGATTTCAAAGCCTGGTCCGAGGTGCGGACCCGCGACCGCCGCCATTTGGAACCGTGGGAGCCCGCATGGCCGCCCTTTGCCAATAGCCGAAGTGATTGGCGCGGCCGATATCACAGCTGGCGATCAGCCTGGCAAAGCGGCACAGGGGCCACATTCTTCATTTTTGATATAGGGGACATGTCGCTTCAGGGCAGCATTGGATTGACAAGCATCAAGGGCGGCGCGGCGAACAGCGCAATGCTCGGTTACTGGCTACGGGCTGGAGCGATGGGCAACGGATTGATGACGGAAGCCGTGAACCTGGTTGCGCAATGGGCGTTCGGAACCCTTGATCTGTCACGCATAGAGGCGGGCACACTGCCGGAAAACACCAGATCGCAGAACGTGCTGGAGCGCTGTCATTTCCAACGCGAAGGACTTGCCCGGGAGTATCTGGAGATTGCAGGACGGCGGCGCGACCATGTACTATATGCAAGACTACCGGGAGACAGTGTGAAGGACGAGCCTCTCAGATGAGGAAAGACGCAAAACTTCCCAGCCTGCAGAACCGCCATGGACATTGGGGCTGGGCTCCCGATGGCGGTGAACTCACGGTCACGACACGCGCTGATGACACGCTGAATCACCTGGCTGGCACATGGTCGTTGGATGCGTTCAGCCTCTTGCTGGACGGTTTGTCCCGAGCCCGATTAAAGCGCGCTTTTGAAGCGAACAGTGTCGAAGTCTCCTGTGCCCTTGGATTGTCTGATGGACGACGCATCCGTCTCATTGGTCAGTTTGCCGAAGATGGGACAGCGCAGGGCACGCTCATCGCAGCAGAATTGCGCGGCAGCCCGCTTGGCCCCGGCCCAGAACTTTCGCCGGAATACCAACCCATCATATCGCTGCGCAGTGGCAGGACAGCCGGTTTCGAAGCCCTCGCGCGTTGGCGCGGAGACGAGGGGGTATCGGACGCCACATTTGAAGACCCAGCGCTTGCAACGAATATGTTGATCCATGCTGCAGAGTCCTTGAGGCACTGGCGCGATGAGACAGGCGACGAGAGCCTGTTCGTTCAGGTCAATCTCACGGGTCGCGATCTCGCATTGGATCAAGAGGTTGCTCGCCTCATCGAGACCCTGCGCCAGGGCTATGACTTGCCCGGGGGAGCTCTGAAGATTGAACTGACGGAACAGGCCGCGCTGAGAGATCCAATTCAGGCATTGGAAGCTGTTAAGGCCATCAAGGCCGCTGGTGCCGCGCTTGTGCTTGACGATTTCGGGTCAGGGCATTCCAGCTTTGCATGGCTCGCAGACATGCCCGCTGACGCGCTCAAAGTCGACGCCGATCTGACACGCCGCGTCGGTGACCCGAAGACGGACCATATACTCGAAGCCATCACTCTATTGGCCGGTCGTCTCGATATGGTCGCGACGGCCGAAGGCGTTGAAGACAAGGCTATGGTCGCAAAACTGCGCAGCCTCGGATTTGATTATGTCCAAGGTTTCGCCTTTGCCCGACCGATGAGCCGGGACAATGCGCTCGTCTTTCTCCAGCAGCAGGACTGACCGCGCCCCTAGACAGGATCAACCCGGAAGAGCCCACCGCCAAATTCATGGGTAATGAGATAAACATAGCCGTCCGCACCCTGAACAAGGTCACGGATCGGCAGAGCAACGTCCTTCAAATAGTGAGATTCAGACACCACACGTGTGCCCTCTAGATCCAGGCTCACGAGTTTTTGGCCCGCCGGGCCATTCATCGCCCCGATAAGGAGGTCGCCGGTCCATTCGGGATACATATCGCCTGTATAGCGCATCATGCCCGACGGTGCGATCGACGGGACCCATTTCGTCGCCGGCTGTTCAAGGCCGTCTGCAGCCGTAAGGTCCGTAATGATCGTGCCGTCATAATTGACGCCGTAAGTGATTTCCGGCCAGCCATAATTCTTGCCGCCTTCAATGACATTCAGCTCATCACCCCCCTTGGGGCCATGCTCGTGGGCGAACAGAACTCCCTCGTCAGCATCATAGAGCAGACCCTGAATATTACGGTGGCCCCAACTATAGAGTTCTTCAGCGGCCCCTTCGATCCCAACCAGGGGGTTGTCTTCAGGAATCGTTCCATCAGAATTTAAACGGATCAAGCCACCGTGCGTGTTCTCGGTGTTCTGTGCATCATCCATATACCTGAACCCGTCACCGAGGCCTGCGACAAGCGTTCCGTCAGGTAGAAACTGAATACGTCCACCGAAATGAAAGGCGGTGTCTCGGAGATCTGCCTGGTAGATGTCCTCGCCGTTCAGAAGCTCTGTGCCATCTGCACTGAGCTGTGCTTTGAAAATCGCTGTTGAATTCGCGTCTTCATTGCCTTTGGCGTAGGACAGATAAACTGTCCGATTGTTCTGAAAATCCGGATCTGCCGCGAGCCCGAAATATCCGCCTTGATTGGCGACATAGGGCTCCGGCCCGCCAGATAGGGGAGTCACCGTACCATCAAGCCCCACAAGGTTGATCCGTCCTTCGCGCTCGGAGACCAGAAAGTGATCCGTGTCATCCGGAAGCACAAGGATCCCCCAGGGATACTCGAAACCTTCTGCAATAGCCGTGAGTTTGTACTGCCCGTCCGTACTGGCAGACGTGTCGGGTGCAGACGCAGCAACGGCATCGGATACCTCTGTGTCAGAGGTGTCTCCACCCGTGCATCCTGCGAGTGCCAAGCAGATAGCACTCGAAAGGGTCAGGCCATATTTTGCCATTTGAAGAACCTCCATCACTTTTGATTCCCGTGTCGATAACAGAAAAACGGCCCGCCTGAAAACAGGGGGCCGTTCTTCGGGTCTTATGATGACCTCGGTGGCTAGAAGCGCGTCCGAACAGTCACACCAAAGGTCCGCGGTTCCTGCAGGAACTGTCCGCGTGCTGAGCCACGAAGCGGAATATTGAACGCAACATTGCGGGTGATCTGGTCAGTGATGTTACGCGCCCAGAGTTCGATTTGCCACAGCCCATTGGAAGAGCCGAAGCCGGCCCTCAGATTGAGCTTCGCATTCTCGTCCTGAATATCGCCAGGCAGCGGCGTATCATCGGCAAGATCCAGCACAGAAGGTTGGGTACTGGTCCGGCGTTCGGTTTCGAACCGAACATTGGCATTGCCGAACACATTGAACCGTCCGTCAAACACCGGACGCTCATAAGTCAGTCCGAAGACACCCACAAACTCCGGCGCGTTTGTAAGATCGCCGCCGCACAGATTGGCGGCATTCAGATTGAACTCTGGATCGGTTGCATCCTGGGTCGCACAATCATTAGGGTACCTGGCATTGGAGTAGGTAAGGTCTACATTGGCCGTAATGGTATCGGTGATCTGCGCGAGCGTCTCAATCTCGAACCCCGTTGCAAACGCCTGATCGACATTAAATGTCTGGAACTGAACACCGGTAAACTCAAGAACCTGGAAGTCAGAGATATCCTGATGGAAAACGGTGAGATTTGCGCGTGCTCGACCATCGAAAAGAGTCGATTTTACCCCGAACTCCCAAGCGTCGACTTCCTCAGAGTCAAACCGCGGATCAGCGCCAGCCACTGCAGCCGAAGCATCCAGGTTAAAGCCCCCAGATTTGAACCCGTGGGTGAAGCCGCCGAATACGGTCACGTCCGGTGAAAAGGCGTAACTCGCTTTCAACGTATAGACGAGCTCATCATCTTCAAACACATCGTCGAATTCCTGCGGAAGCAGTCCCAAGGCAAGGGGGTTCATTTCCTGGCCTGGGGCAATCTGCGCCAAGCGAGTCAGCGTCGGGGCTGTAAACACAAAACAGTTCAACGCCACCGCAGCGCCAACGAACGCTGCGTCAATATTCGCCGCGTTACCGAGGGTTCCGAGACACGCATCATGCACACCGGCGGTCTGCGTGAACGTCCCGTCCTTTTCCTCATCGACATAACGAAGACCAACCGTGAGATCCAACTTGTCGGTGACCGCAAAAACATTGTGGGTGAAGACGGAGAAGGATTCAGCTTCCTGCTGGAAGGAGTTCAACGCAAAGTCGCCCGTGGCATCAATGCCTTGTGAGAACGCGTTCAGAAGATTGACCGGGGATCCAAATGTCGCAGCGCTGACGCCCGCCTGGAATTCATCCAGAAGAGTAAGCGAGCCTGCGGCGTCAATCGATTCGTCTGAATAGTAGAACCCGAGAAGCCAGTCGATCCGATCCTCAAACAATGATCCATTCAAGCGAATCTCATGGGTTTGGGTCTCGATAGAGGAACTGTTATTGTTGGGATCAAATGGCATGCCAGGCAAAGCCATGGCTTCAGGCGATGCCCCGACTGTGAAAATATTCAGACCAACGAAATCCGTGTTCCGGAAGGTCTCATCTTCGAAGTCACGAAAAGCGCCGATATAGGTCAGATCGGCAAAGTCACCGAGACTGACATTATACTCTCCCGAGATCCCCCATTGTTGGAATGGGTTGAAAAAATTGTCAGAGTTCGATTGCAGATCATTACGCGCGTCGGGCTCCTGGAACGGCGCACCGCCGGTCGGGTCCAAACCGGCAGGTCCAAACGCACCGGCCGTTGCGGTCTCCGAGAAGAATACCGCAAAACAACATTGTTCGTTCGCCTCTGAATAGTCGCCAATCAGCCGGATCGTGCCCAGTCGATCGAGGTCGAGGAGCGCTTGACCGCGGATCAGATAACGGTCTCGATCATTGCTGTCATTGGAGGAGGGGCCGCTGAGGCTGTCAATGAAGCCATCGCGCGTCGTATATGCGCCCGAGAACCGCACACCGAGAACGTCCT
>JBCBUY010000029.1:0-30881 GCA_039817885.1 Pseudomonadota bacterium
TTAGAAGGGGAGGCGTTGGCGGCTTATAGGGCCGCGCTTGAGGACATCAATGAGGGGTTCCCGCCCCCGCAATCTTCTTTTGAGAAATTCGTCGAACATCTGCTCTACGCGCTTGAAGTCGTTGGGGCAGATCATGTGGGGATCGGCGCGGACTGGGATGGCGGCGGCGGCGTTACGGGGATGGAGGATATTGCCTCTCTGCCGAGGGTGACCGATGTGCTTGTCGAGGCCGGGTATTCCGCTGAGGATATTGAGAAGATCTGGTCTGGTAATATGCTCCGTCTGCTGAAAATAGCAGAAGAGTCAGCAACAGCTGATGTGGGATCTTTTCCAACAGTGAACTGAGTGGGTAGGCTTTATATTTATGTCCCTATCGCGGCTGCACCTCTGCCGAGGCCTTCTCCGTTCAAATTGGGTCACTGACCCAATATGCGGGGGCTTTCAAGCCCGTGAGGCGCGGGGTTTTTGTTTGCCTCCGGTCATCCTGCGGACGGCCAAGAGGCGCGCTCAAGGCTGTTGTTCTCCTCCTCCTGAATTGTCATCCCGGGCGAAGCGCCTGCGCGGAGGCCCGGGACCCAGAAATGTGCAGTGTGCCCATTGTCTCTGAGTCCCGTATATTTGCTCGCGCAAATTCCGGAATGACAGGTTGATTTTGTCCCAGGTCTGCATTGCATTATGCGTCGACGCTGCAGAGTGCGTTTGGTCCAAGATAGACCTAAAGCATGCCGGGAATGACGCGATCGGGGGGAAGGTGGCCGTCGGCGAAGGTCTTAATATTAATGATCACTTTTTCGCCCATCTCGACGCGGCCCTCCAACGTCGCTGAGCCCATATGGGGCAAAAGGACTGTGTTCGGTAAGTCGAGGAGTTTCTGATTCACCTGGGGCTCGCGTTCGAAGACATCGAGGCCGGCCCCAGCAATTTCGCCGGCTTCCAGGGCACGGGCGAGGGCGGCTTCATCTATAACTTCGCCGCGGGAGGTGTTGATAATGTAACTGCCGGGTTTCATCAGGGCGAGGCGGCGCGTGTTCATCAGGTGGAAGGTCGCCGGTGTGTGTGGGCAATTGATCGAGACAATGTCCATGCGGGCGAGCATCTGGTCGAGGCTGTCCCAATAGGTCGCCTCAAGTGGCTCTTCGATTTTGGGACTGACACGTTTTCGATTGTTGTAATGGATTTGCAGGCCGAACGCTTTTGCGCGGCGGGCGACCGCTTGGCCGATGCGGCCCATGCCGATAATACCAAGGCGCTTGCCGGCAATACGGTGACCCATCATCCAAGTGGGCGTCCAGCCGGTAAACTCACCTGCTTCCATGGCTTTGCGCCCTTCGACGATGCGGCGGGGGACGGCGAGGATGAGCGCCATGGCGATATCAGCTGTGTCATCTGTCAGGACGCCAGGCGTGTTGGTTACGGCGATGCCGCGCTGGGCCGCACTTTCAACGTCAATATTGTCAACACCGGCACCGAATTGGGCTATGAGTTTGAGATTGGGCCCGGCGCGCGCCATAAGACGTGCGTCGATATCATCGGTGACGGTCGGTACGAGCACGTCGGCCCGGCCCATGGCATCTGCCAATTCCTCGGTGGTGAAGGCATGATCGTCTTCATTGAGATCCGCGTCGAAAAGTTCCTTCATGCGCAGTTCCACCGGAGCCGGGAGTTTGCGCGTCACGACGACCTTGAGTTTGCCTGATTGCATTCTGTCTTGCCCCTGAATGTGTTGCCGATGAGATAGCAGAGCCGAAGGATAACGCAAATCCGGTATCCTAACGAATCGTATTCATCCGTTTACCGATTGGTTTGTTTGAGTTTACCCGCGATTCATCACGCGCGCCGACAATCCGTGCTGGTGGATATATAAGCCGAGACGGTGTGGTGATGATTAGAGTGATGGTGGGTATTCTCTTTTTTGGTGGCTTTGGGATGGCTGGTCCTGCAGTGGCGGATGACCCGGGAGCGATCCGGATCAGCCATATTTCAGGAAAGCCTGTGCCGCGTTTTGAAAGCCTTCGCTATGACCGTGTCAACGGTCGTGCGGGCCCGAGCCTCGAACACCCCATTCGGTGGCGGTATGAGCGGGCGGGGTTGCCGGTTATGATCCTGAAGGAAACCGAAGGCTGGCGATATGTGCAGGATCCGGACGGCGATGAAGTCTGGTTGCATGCCAGGATGTTGTCATCAGCGCAGACAGCGGTCGTGACCGATGCCACATTGATGCGCGCAAAACCCAGCGAAGAGGGCCGGGCACTCGCGCGATTGCATGAAGGCGTGCAGGTTGAAATCCTCGAATATAGCGATGGCTTTATTCGAGTTGGGTCTGGGCGATATCGCGGTTGGATCGATGGCGATGCGATTTGGGGCCAGACGGCCGATTAGACGGGCCGCGAAAGTCACCTCTTGAATGGCCGGAATTATCGTATCTGGTGTTGACTTGCTGGCTCGGCTCGTGTCGATGCGGGGCTTTCGACTCCAAGGGAGATACTGCCTTGAGCCAAAAGGGCCCCCACGACTTCCACACGCCGCAACCGACTTACTCCTATGACGAGCTTCTGAAATCGAGCCAGGGTGACCTGTTCGGGCCGGGCAATGCACAATTGCCTGCACCTCAGATGCTGATGATGGACCGCATCACGGAGATGACCCTTGATGGCGGCGAATATGGCAAGGGCAGCGTCGTTGCTGAACTCGATATTCATCCAGACCTCTGGTTTTTTGAGTGCCACTTTCCAGGAGACCCGGTGATGCCGGGATGTCTCGGCCTTGATGCGATGTGGCAAGCGGTTGGGTATTGGCTCGGATGGTCAGGCTCACCTGGAAAGGGGCGAGCCCTCGGCGTTGGACGCGTGAAGTTCACCGGCGAGATCACGCCGGACACAAAGCTTGTCAAATACGATGTGAGCATGAAACGGGTAAAGCGCGGATCGCTGGTGCTCGGCATTGCAGACGGAAAGGTGTTTGTCGACGACAAGCATGTCTATACCGCTGAAGACCTCCGTGTGGGTATGGTTGTGAAGGACTGACGGCTCCAAATGAGATTAAGGATTGTGGCGGGGTGAGTGTCTGCTCACCTCACAATTGCCCTGTTCCCCACGTGTGGACGCCTTATTGCTTGTTTGTAATCAGCACCATAGTAGGGGTTTGCGCGTCGGCAGAACCATGGTTGAAGGATAGATAAACCCCGCAGAGGCACGGCGAGGAGAATGTGATGCCCAGTCTGGCGCTTGTTGACGATGATGAGAATATCGTAACGTCCCTGAAGATCTTCTTTGAGGCAGAGGGCTACCAAGTCCGTACTTATTATGATGGGCAGAGCGCTCTGCCCGCGCTGACAGAGACGCCGCCGGATATTGCGATCTTCGATGTGAAGATGCCGCGCATGGATGGCATGGAACTGCTGCGCCGTTTGCGCCAGACCTCGGATCTCCCCGTCATCTTTCTGACCTCCAAGGATGAAGAAATCGATGAAGTGATCGGGTTCAATATCGGTGCCGATGATTTCGTTCGGAAACCTTGCTCAACGCGGCTTTTGTCTGAGCGTGTGAAAGCGGTGCTGCGCCGGGCGCGTGGCGGTGCGGCTGGCCCGGAAGAGGGGGATCACAAGCCGATTGTCCGCGGACGGCTGACCCTCGACCCCAACCGTCATGCGTGCACCTGGGATGAAAAGCCTGTCCGTTTGACCGTAACGGAGTTTCTCATCCTACAAAGCCTCGCTCAGCGACCTGGGTATGTGAAAAATCGCGACCAATTGATGGACGCGGCCTATGACGATCAGATCTATGTTGATGACCGGACGATCGACAGTCACATCAAGCGCTTGCGGAAGAAGTTTCGCGAAGTGGATGGTGAGTTTGACGCGATCGAGACGCTTTACGGCGTAGGGTATCGCTATACGGAGAGCTAGTGGCTCTTCCGGCGCGATACAGTTGTCACGCCGGCTTCACAATTCGACGAGATGATTGTCGGGCAGGCCGTCCGGATATATGCCATGTGGGCATGACCTTCATATAGGCGCTCGCTTAATAGAGATCTTCAAATGAGCTGGACAGTCTTTGGCGCGTTCCTTGCGGTCAATTTCGTCGCCGCATCTTCTGGGGGCTTGTTCAAGCCGGGAGACTGGTATGCGCGCCTGAACAAGCCGGGCTGGATACCGCCGAACTGGGTGTTCCCAACGGTCTGGTCCGTTCTGTTTTTGATGAACGCAGCCGCTGGTGCGCTCGTTTGGGAGGCTGCTGGGCAGGATGGCGACGCCCGCGACATGTTCCCCTTCTTGATTTATGGCGCGAGCCTGGGGCTCAACTTCCTTTGGTCAGCGCTGTTTTTCGGACTGAAGCGGATGGATCTTGCGCTGGGCGAGGTTGCGCTTCTCTGGCTCTCCATCGCTGCGCAGATCGCTGTGTTCGCGCAGATTTCGACTGGAGCTGCTCTTTTGGGCGTCCCATATCTTCTCTGGGTGACCATTGCGGGCGTTCTGAATCTGCGCATGATCCAGCTGAACGCCCTTGTGATAGGATCGTCTGGCTGAGGCGCGCGCCATCTCGGCACGCTTTTACTTGAAAAAAGTTGACGCCTGTGTCATTTTTATTGAGGAAGGACGTGGCCAGTGGTCTTAAAGCTCGTCAAATTTGTGTTCGAATGCGGACCGCTCATCTTTGCGGTGGGCTTCCTCTGGCCTTTGTTTGCGCAGATCATCGGTCTTGCTGATTGGGTGCCACCCTTTGGTTTGTCACCGCTGGAGATGGCCTTTTTGCTGGCGATGGCGTTCGGCTTGATGGCGCAGGTGAGGGGGACATGGCTATGGCGGCAATAGATGGGGTATCAGTTGTAACGCCGTCGGCGCGCGTGACGCACGATGTGTCCGGCATGTCTGAAGCAGAGCTGATTAAGTTAGAGCGGGCCATCGCGAACAAGCATATGGGCCATGTGCCCTGGTTCTCCATTGTCTGGTGTTTTGCGAATGTTGCCGTCTGGCTATCGCTGTGGCCACTGGTTTTGCTTGGCATTTTGCCGATATGGGCGGCGTTTCCGATCGCGACCTTGAATGTGATGTTGTGCTATTTGCCGAGCCATGAGGCGCAGCATGACATTATCGCCCGGCCTGGCCAAAAGCTTCGCTGGCTGAATGAGTTGGTTGGGCATGTCTCGCTTATTCCTCTTGTTCTGCCTTTTGGTGTCGGCCGGTTGACCCATCTGGAACACCATAAGCATGCCAATGATCCACATTTGGACCCGGATCATTCGACCCAGGCGAGCGGCCCCTTGCATGCGATATGGAAGAGCATCAAAAACCGTCAGCCCCGTGCCAATGGCGGCTTAAACTCCTATGGTGAAACGCTCCAGCGAATAGGCACGCCGCAGGCGAACCGAGCGATCCTGACGGCTGTGATCTACGAGTTCGGGTTTTACTCTATTCTGTTTGCTCTGGCCTGGTCCGGACACGCGATCGAAGCGGCGCTTCTCTGGTGGCTGCCGCGCCATATCGGGCTGACCTATATCCAGTTTTATTTGAGCTGGGCCCCGCATCACCCCGCAACGGCTAAGGGGCGCTACCGCGATACTCGCGCTTGGCGCAGTCGCTTCGGCAACATCCTGACCATGGGCATGCAGTATCATGTCGTTCACCATCTCTATCCGCGTATTCCACTCACGCGGACACCGGCAGCCTATTGGGAGATGCGCCCCATCCTGGACGCGCGCGGTGTCCAGATTGATGGGCTTTAGGGGAGAGCTGGCGGGCTCAGATGTTCGGTCTGCTTTGGGGGAAGGTGGAGCCGGAATACAAGGCAATCTTTGATAGCCACTGATACTTAGAGAAATGCGGGAACCATTATTCAATTTATTGACATCGAGAAAAACCAAGCCCATTGACTACGTTTGTAGTCAAATAAGGGGCGCAACGATGAAACTCTATTGGGTTTACGCTACCGTCATTCTCACCGCCTGTGTTCAACAAGACCAGGCGGCGACTGAGGTAATGCCAGAGGTTGTCTCGGCTCCTTATTTGGAGACCGTTGGGAAAATTCCAGAGTTGATGGATGCCTTTGACGTTTCTGGTCTTGCCGTATCGGCTGTCAGAAAAAATGAAATTTTTCTATCCACCGGCTTTGGGGTCAACGCCAATGGGGACGAATACACAGCCACATCATCCTGTGGCTTGTACTCGGCAACGAAGGTGCTTGCGTCTCTCACCTATGCGGTGCTTTCCGATCAGGGGAAAATCGGTTTGGATTCGCCACTAAGCCAGTATATCGAAGATGCTCCGGGCGAGTGGCAAGCGATCCCCTTTTTCCGATTACTCAATCACACCTCAGGAATCGCAATGGCCGTGAACAAGGACGCGTTCGCGGTTCTCGCATCGGATCCAAAATCGACAAACACTGATGTGTATCAGTTGGTCCGCGAAGCTCCACTCGACTACGAACCGGGCCAATACTCGCGCTATCGTCAATCTGGATACGCTATTGCTGAGATGATCCTAAGCAACAGTCTTGGCGAAAGCTTTGATGCTCTGGTTGATGAGTATGTCATAGAGCCTGCGGGTATGACGAGTACCCAACATCCTGCAGTGGGAGGCGACGGGCCGCCCGCCATTCTATTGAGTGCCGGAGGGTATCAGACCACTGCTGATGATATGGCACGATTATTCATGAGCCTTAATAACGGCAAGGTGCTCGCACCTGAAAAATGGAAGTCTCTCCTCCTGGGCGAGCAGTATTTATTCGAAAACTATAGCCTTGGCAGCGTGATTGAAGAGAGGGGTGGTGTTCTGACTCTTGGCCACAGCGGTGGAGGGGCGCGTGCAAACATCCGATATGCACCCGATGAACAAATCGGAGTAATGGTGTGCACGGACGATACTGAAAACAACGGACTTGCGATATCGTTGGCAAGGATGCTGGTGCATGAAATTGCGTCTGGAGAGAGCCCACTTATGCCGCTGCAAGTCGCGCTTGCCGGATACAAGGATATGTCCGGCGCACAAATTTTGGCGGCGTACAGGGCTGCCGAAGCGCAGACCGACCGGTATGATTTTTCCAATGCCGAAGCCATCCTGAATAGGATTGGCTACGCACAGCTCGAAAACGATAAGGTGGCCGACGCTCTGGATGTCTTTGCATTCAATGCAGATACGTTTCCCCAATCACCTAACGTCCATGACAGTCTTGGCGAAGCTTTACTTGTTTCGGGTGATATTGAAGGGGCGCTGATGCGGTATAGACAGGTATTACTCCTTGATCCAGGCAACGAAAATGCGACTGCTATGATCAACGAGATTCTGATTGAAAACGACCTCGACGATTAGGTTATCCCCACCACCTGAAACACGCGTCCCTTGCTCCGCAGCCAAATCCAGATAGGGTGCGCGCGACTTCTAATCCCCTCCAAACATGTAAGAAAGGGCAGGGCATGGCCGATCCCGAAAACACACTCATTCTAGAGACCACAAAGGGCAAAGTGACGATTGAGCTCAAGCCTGACCTTGCGCCCAATCATGTGGCCAGAATCAAGGAGCTTGCGCGCGAGGGCTTCTATGATGGGATCGTGTTTCACCGGGTGATTGATGGGTTCATGGCGCAGTGCGGCTGTCCGCAGGGTACCGGCATGGGCGGGTCCGACAAGCCTGATCTCGCCCAGGAGTTTAGTGCCGAACCGCATTTGCGGGGCACGTGTTCCATGGCGCGGACAAATGATCCGAATAGCGCGAATTCGCAGTTTTTCATCTGTTTTGAGCCGTCGCGATTCCTCGACAACCAATACACGGTATGGGGCCAAGTGACCGATGGAATGGAGGCTGTGGATCAGCTGAAACGCGGTGAGCCGGTGCGGGATCCGGATAGTATTGTGTCCATGAAGGTGCTTGCCGATATTTGAGGTTCAGCCTTTGGGCGATAAGCTAAGCTGATGAGCAGCTTTGTGCCCTTCAAGAACGCTTCGGGGCTGAAACCCCTTGGGTTTCTGGGGTCGCGGATTGCGCAGCTGATTCTCGCATCGAACCTTGCGGGCCTGGCAATACTGATCATTGGCGCGATGGTGCTGAATGAAATGCGGGCTGGCCTGGTGGTGGCGAAGAAGCAGGACCTTGTCGGTCAAGCGCAGGTGTTTACCAATTTGGTGGCCGAAGATGGCACAGTTGGGTCGCCCGAACCGGTCCTAGACGAGGCCGAGGCGAAGAACGTTATCCGGTCTCTTGATCTGTCGACGTCGATACGAGCGAAGGTCTATAATCTGTCGCAGGAAGTCGTGGCGGACAGCTTCTTTCTGTCGGATAGGGTGGACGTTAGGGCGCTGCCACCTCTAAGGGAACCCGGACGGCTTCAGGTGGTCTCGGCATCCTTGTCGGAGACATTTGAAGGGCTTTTCGGTCTGCTCGTTCCAAATCGCGGCGGCGATGCTGTGCGCGCGCGAACGTTTGATCAAGAGTTCAAACTCGCCCTCGCGGGCAATGAGGCGGCAAGCCAGAGATTCTCTGAGCGGGGGCAACGGATCATTTCGGTGTCGGTCCCGATACAGCGTGTGTCGGCCGTGGTCGGTGTGCTCACCGTGGAAGCCAGTGATGTAGAAGCGATTGTCAGTGCAGAACGGGCGGCACTTGTGCCATTTATTGGCGTTGCCATGCTGGTGGCTTTGGTGACGTCGATCCTCCTGACACTCGGGATTGCTCGGCCTCTGCGCCGGCTGGCGGTGGCGGCTGATCGGGTTCGAACTGGACGGGCAGATCATCTGAATTTGCCGGCGGTGACGAAGCGTAAAGATGAAATTGGCCAGCTCGCACAGTCCGTCGATGCCATGACAGAGACTCTGTTCGAGCGCATCACCGCGAATGAACAGTTCGCTGCGGATGTGGCACACGAGTTGAAAAATCCGTTGACGTCGATCCGGTCTGCTGTGGAGACGGCGGAACGTGTAAAAGGGGATCCAGAGGCAACAGAGCAGCTGCGCCAATTGATTGCCAAGGATGTTCAACGTCTCGATCGGTTGATCACTGACATCTCCAATGCGTCACGCCTTGAAGCTGAGGTGACACGGAGCCGTTCTGAAATTCTCGATATTGGACGGTTTCTCGCCGATATTGTTAGAACCTATAGTGCGACAGATGATGGCCGGGCGACGGTGACATTTGACGATCTGACGCGAGGCGGCGGGTTGATGGTGCGCGGGCGTGACGGACCTTTGGGTCAAGTCGTTCGTAATCTGATCGATAATGCTCGGTCGTTTTCCCCTACAGATGGACGGGTCCGGGTGGTCTTGCGTCAAGAGGCCGATGGTCCGCAAACAGTGGCATGTGTGCTTGTGGAGGATGCAGGGCCCGGTATCCCGGAGGATAAGCTCGATAAGATTTTTGAGCGATTTTACACCGATCGGCCGACAGGGGCTGACTTCGGAAACAATTCGGGGCTCGGATTATCGATTGTTCGGCATATTGTAGAGACCCATCGCGGGAAGGTGCGGGCGGAAAACCGCGACCAGGGGGGTGCCCGCTTCATTGTGGAATTGTCGGCAGACTAATTGCTCAACCTGCACAACCGGGTGGGGCTCTGCCACGGCGCGCCCGGTTCACGGTCCGGCGCGTGCAGTTCAGCGATCTGCGTGTGCGTCGTCCGGTCCCTCGAACAGCGTTGAATATGGTCAAACTGGCGAGGGCGGCAATCAGAGCGTATTCTATCGCCGTCGCGCCGGTTTCATCGTCGCGCAGGGATGATTGATCCGTTGCGCTCTTGTCTTGAGTGCTCAAGCGAGATCCGAGCAAAAGGCTGCGCCGAGTGAAGCTATAGGTCTGCATAGCCACACAAATACAACTTAAAGTTTTATTTTGTCTGAATCTGCTGCCCCACGTCCGATTGTGAAGCTCTGGCTCGGGGACTACTGCCTGATTGTTTCGACCGCCTCCATGACCACAACAGGTTCGTTATCGGACACCGACTGGCTTGTTGTGTTGATAGATTTTGGCTCGGGGGTCCCAACGATGATCGGTGCGGCATAGCTGCGGCCCAGGGGACCGATGGGAGTTTCGACCCGGGCTTGCAGATTGATGTAGAATTTGCCGGGGTCTTCTGTATCGAAGAAGACGGTCCAGGTGTGTGTATCTCCTTCAGACAAGTCGAAAGTAGCCTCATCAATTGTGGTGAACAATTCCAAGCCTTCGCCAGCTTTGGCCTTGACCCGCATGGTTCCAGATCGATGACCTTCCGTCATCGTGATTTCCAGGGCCCCTGCGTCGCCAGGTGACAGGGGCTCCCGCAGCTCTGTGGTAAAGGTGACATTTGCGCCTGGCTTGGCTGTTGACCCGTGCTCATGGTGCGATTTCGTCGCTGCCGAATAATCATTGCTCATGTCATTTGATTCGACAGAGCAGGCTGCGAAGGAGAGCGAAGCTGCAAGGATGACGGTTCTTGAAATGATCATAGGGCGCTCTCCTAATTGATGGAAAAGTCGAAACAGGCATCACCCGATGGGGCGTCGCTAAGCTCATCGGGATCTGTATTCTCGAAGTCTCTTGCATCGACGATGAACTGTCCGGCCGGCAAAGATGCGGTGACAATTTCGACATCTGGGTCAGGACTGAAACCACCCGTAACGAAATTGCCTTGGTTGAAGATGGTGAAATCTGGATCGCGATCGAATGGTCCTGACGTGCGTTGCATGATGATGGTGAAGACGCCCGGTGTGGGGTTTTCAAGGGTGATTAGGACGCGATTGCCGAGGCGGTTTACTTCACCTGCGTCATCGATAGAGCAGATATTGATGGCCGGATCGCCAACGGTGTAGGGCACAAATATCGGCAATGATTGCGCAATACCGCCGTCATTTGTTTCGCCAGTCCCAAACTCGTCAGACCCGTTTATGTCCTGTAGCGCAAGAAGCGGGGCGAGGTTGCCGCTGGTTATACCTGGCTGTTCCTCAAGGGCTTCAACGAAGGAGAATATCGTTGTCGCTGCGTCGCTGTCGGTGAAAGTCGAGCTCGTAAAGGCATCAAACAAAGGCGCGAAACCGGCTGAGATGGAGTCCGGGCCATCGTTTGCTGAATCGAACACGTCATACAAGATCGATTGGATCGAGGCTTCGCCGTACCAGCCATTTGCGTCGAGGAAGTCTCCAATCCCGTTAAGCTCGACATTGAAGGCAAAGCCGAGATCATCGCCGAAACCCGCATCGACATAGATAGGGTCGCCCGTAATGATCGCCGAAATCGCATTTCCCCAACCTTCGCTGAACGCCACGCGGGCATCGAGCAAGCTGTCGAGGCTGTGGGCCCCGCCAATTGTGTCATCGCGGGAAATCAGTCCCTGGAAATAGTGACCGAATTCATGGGTGATAACGTGTTCGTCGTATTCATCGGTGTCTGTGTTGATGTCCCCAAGGACAAGAATGGTTGGCGTGTTGCCAACATCGGAACCGCCTGTCGTGAAGGATGTGGAGCCAATCTCACCGTCGGAGATGTTGCCGCCTGTTGTGCGGTTGTTGATGCTCCAGAAAATCTGTAGCGCCGGGAAGTCCAGGCTCGGGCTTTGCGTCTCCACCAATCTCAGACCGTTCAGGATCTGGTCAAGTATGGCAAAGGGGGCGGCTGTTCTCGTTCCGGTATAGGCGGACACACCATCTGATCCCGACGGGGCGAAGAGATCTCGCGTGGAGTCGGTTGTGCCACTATTGGTGAGGCTGCCCTGCAGGACATAGAGCGCGTTCCCGGTGGTATTATCGAGGACCGGAACGTCCCAGCTTGCGCCTGTCGTCTGAAGGAGCCGTGCCTCGACTTCAATACGAACGTCAGTGTCTGCATCGACGTCTAATGAATATTGTCCGGAATCGCTGGTTGTTGTCGATGTCAATACCGTGCCCGCGGCGTCGACGGCTTCAACAACAACACCGCGCGCGGGCATGGGTGTTAAGTCGGCTAGGTCGAGGACGAAATCATTGTTCGCCGTGACCACTCCAACATCTTCGAATGTGACGGTTCCACTGATGGTTACGGAGCCTGAAGTCGGTGGTGGCGGCGGCGGCGGAGGTGGTGGAGGCGGAGACGCGGGCGGCGGCGACCCAACCGGTGGTGGCGCCGCTGGTGCTGGGCTGTCGTCGGACCCACCGCACGCAGACATGGCAAGTGCGAGCGTTACAGTTAGCGCAAGCTTTGCGGGCGTCTTCAATCGAGAAGGGGAGAGGGACATGAAATCTCCTAATCGTCTGGACGACACCATAATAATGTATGTGTCGAAACAGTCCTGTATGCAGTTCAAAAGTCAACGTAACGGCTTGTAATGATCGCCAAAAAATACAGGAGCAGCGATGACTGGCAGGTTAAGATTCATGTTGCATCTGTTGGTTTCGCGGGTCATCTTGCTCAACTCGGTGGAGGAGACGAGGCCTGATGATCGGGATAGTTGTGGTCAGCCATGGTAAACTTGCCCGCGAACTGGTCGCGGCTGCTGAGCATGTGGTGGGCGTACAGGAGCATTTTCGGGCCATTTCCATCGAGGCCGACGATGATATGGAGGCGCGACGAGCGCAAATTATCGAAACGGCAAAGGCGTGCGACCAAGGCAGCGGCGTGATCATACTGACGGATATGTTTGGTGGAACGCCCTCAAATCTTGCCATTTCCGTCATGCCGAAAGGTGAGATTGAAGTGATTGCCGGGGTGAACCTGCCGATGTTGATCAAGCTCGCTGAAGTGCGCACAACTATGGGCTTGGCAGATGCAGCACAGGCCGCAAGTGATGCCGGGCAGAAATACATATCCATCGCCTCGCAGCTGCTTGAGAAGCGGGCCTGACGGGCAGATGGCGGTCGCTGTTCAGAAGGTGACCATTGTCAACAAAAAGGGATTGCATGCCCGGGCCTCGGCCGCGTTCGCACGATTGGCGGGGGATTTCCGGTCAGAGATCACGGTCACCTATAATGGTCAGACCGCCAATGGAACGCATATAATGGATCTCCTGATGCTCGCTGCCCATAAGGGTGTGGAGATCGAGATCAAAGCTGACGGAATTGATGCAAGCATGGCCGTTGCCGCGCTTCAACTGCTTGTTTCCAATGGATTTGGTGAGCTTCGCGTCGACAATCGTGAGGCTTTGGGGCGAGAGAGCTCGGAGCGCGATTAGTCTCGTCTATGATCCGCTTCGGGACAGTTGTCGCTGGCCTGCGGTGTCCGGTCGTTGACGCGGACGTTGGCGTTCGGCTTCCCGTTCGGTGAGACTTTTCCGGGTTGTCTTCAGCGAGGCGATGATGATTTCACCGCTCTCTTCGTCGGCCACATCCTCTGCAAAGCTCACAATGACGGCCGAGAATTCTTCTGCATTCACGCGGCGGTCTAGATTGGGGTCGAAGCGCGCTGGATTAGAGAGGCTGGCATCTCGTGTCGGCAGACCTTCTGACCAACTGATTTGTTCCAGCGGCGTCAGAAACCCATCTCTGTTGCGGTCTGCTGTGGCAAATGCCGCTTCGATGCCGTTCATCAACTCATCATCGGACACGAGACCGTCGCGGTCGCTGTCAAAGCTGAGCAATAGGCCGCCGCCTGGAATAAGGCGTTCAGTGTTTCCAAGCTGAGGCGCGGCTTCGCGTTTGATTTCACCTTGACCCGGCAGTCGGACCAGATCTTGGGCGGATGCCGGGCCCAAACAGAAAACAAGGGGGGTGAGTAGAGGGTACAAACGCAACATGGTCGATTATCTCTGACTGATTGCACCCAGCCTAAGCCCAGTGTTGCTGCAATGCCACACTTATTGTCAGTGATGAATCTAAGAATTTACATAAACATACAAACATACGTTTATATCTCTGTTGCAGACGCTATGGCTTGTTGCTAAGACGCCCCCTGTTGTCACCGACCACTTTTATGATCGAAAGGGACTGAGTATGTCCGATTATGCCGTCGCGGATATTTCACTTGCTGAATTTGGCCGTAAGGAAATTGCCATCGCTGAAACGGAGATGCCTGGCTTGATGGCTGCGCGGGCCGAGTATGGCCCGAGCCAACCGCTGAAAGGCGCACGGATTGCGGGCTCGCTTCACATGACTATCCAGACGGCTGTGCTCATCCAAACGCTGGAAGCTCTGGGGGCAGAGGTGCGCTGGGCCAGCTGCAATATCTATTCGACCCAGGATCATGCAGCTGCGGCGATCGCTGATAATGGTACACCAGTTTTTGCGCATAAGGGCGAAACGCTTGAGGAGTATTGGGATTTTGCGGACAAGATTTTCCACGGTCCCGACGGCTGGGCCCCTAATCTGATCTTGGACGATGGCGGCGACGCGACGCTCTATCTGGTGCTCGGTGAGAAGGCGGAAGCGGATCCATCTGTTCTGGATAATCCAGGTTCAGAAGAAGAGATCGCGCTGTTTGCGAAAATCAAGGATCGCATGTCGATGAGCCCCGGCTGGTTTGCCAAGACCAAGGCCGGTATCAAAGGCGTTTCAGAAGAGACGACGACTGGGGTCATGCGACTCTATCAGATGGCCGAGCGCGGCGAGCTTGCCTTCCCGGCGATCAATGTGAACGACAGTGTGACCAAGTCGAAATTCGACAACAAGTATGGCTGTAAGGAGTCGCTCGTCGACGCCATCCGTCGTGGTACGGACGTTATGATGGCGGGCAAGAAAGCCTTTGTGGCCGGCTATGGCGATGTGGGCAAAGGCTCGGCTGCCTCTCTTTCCGGCTCCGGCGCGCGGGTGACCGTGTCTGAAGTGGATCCGATCTGTGCGCTGCAGGCTGCCATGGACGGCTTTGATGTGCAGACGCTGGAGACCATGGCCCCTGAAGCGGACATTTTTGTCACTGCCACGGGCAATAAGGATATCATTACTGTCGACCATATGCGCCAGATGAAAGACATGGCGATCGTCTGTAATATTGGACATTTCGACAATGAGATTCAGGTTGAGGCGCTGCGGAATTTTGAGTGGACGAATATCAAACCGCAAGTCGACATGATTACGTTTCCGGATGGCAAGCGGATCATTCTACTGTCCGAGGGTCGCCTGGTGAACCTCGGCAACGCGACGGGGCATCCAAGCTTTGTGATGTCGGCGAGCTTTACCAATCAAACGCTGGCTCAGATCGAACTTCATCAGAATGCTGATAATTATGAGAACAAGGTTTACACCTTGCCGAAGCATCTCGATGAGAAGGTTGCTCTTCTGCACTTAGAGAAACTCGGTGTTGGGCTATCTCAGCTCACCGATGAGCAGGCCGACTATATAGGCGTTGAGCAGGTCGGCCCCTTCAAGCCTGATCATTATCGCTATTAAGCACGCCTCTTGAGGGTTTCGATTCAACCGGCACGGATGCAACGCTTCCTATTGAAGCGTTGCTGATGTCGATGATCAGTCAGCCCAGTGCGCCGTCCACGGCGCATGCCCGGTGGCCCAAAGCTGTTCAAGGACGTTTCGATCTCGCAACGTGTCCATAGGTTGCCAAAATCCACTGTGACGAAATGCGGCGAGCTGGCCATCACTGGCTAAGCTGCGCAGAGGGGCTTGTTCCCATATTTCGAGCTGATATCTGGCCTGCAATTTGCGAGTGTGTTGAAAGTCGTCGTGTATTTGCAGCAGACTATTCGAACGAAGGATGAGCCCCAAAGGAAGTGGATTCGTACTTGCTATGAGTGAAAATGAAACAAGTGGCGCGAAGGGACCGGACCTTATTCGCGAAATGGGCCTTTGGCAGGTTATCCGCGAAGACATTAGAACTCATCAATATGCCTACACCCGTCCGGGACTATGGGCGGTGATGATCTACAGATGGGGCACCTGGGCGGAGACTCTCAAACCAAAGCCGTTGAAATGGTTGATGTTGTTTTTTTACGAGTTCGGCCAGCGTTTTGTCCGTAATTTCTGCGGGATCGAGCTAAAGCGCACAGCGAAGATCGGTCGCCGGTTTTTTGTGGCACATCAAAGCGCAATCGTCATTCATGAACTCGCGAGAATTGGGGATGATGTCACTGTTCGTCAGAATGTCACTTTTGGCATTGGCGCAGAATGGGATCCAAACAACTGGCCAACGATCGGCAATCGAGTTGAGTTTAGTCCGGGAGCTGTTGTCATCGGCAATATTACGATCGGTGACGATGTGTCAGTTGGACCGAATTGCGTTGTCACGAAAGATGTTCCCGCCGGTCGGACGCTTTTCGTCTCCCCACCAAGAGTGTTTCCCAAGAACATGGCATCGGAAAAGCCCGTTGCCACGGCCGATACGACGCGTAAGGAACAGACGCCGTCGGATGAGTAAGTCTTTGTTGGGGGGATCATGCCTGGTCAAATTCGACTTGTGTCATCTGTTCTGATGGTCAATCAAAGTCGCGATATTTGAGTTGGTTAATCACTCGGATAACAAGTCGCAGTCTGGACTCGCTATACGGCACAGAAACTGCAAGTTTGGCTTATTATTTGGTTTAAGCGCTCGACGTGTGAGCGCGTCGTAGTGTTAGCATCGGGGAGCATCCCAAAATGAGCCTGAATCGTGAGTCCGCCTTACAGGCGATTTACAACGCAATAGATGAGCTCAATCCGCAATTGCAGGAGGGCCGCCAGATGGTCGCAGCCGAGGACACCCTGGTGTTCGGTGAAGGTGCACCGCTCGACTCCCTCGATCTTGTAAATCTGATTATGGCGGTTGAGGAACACATTATGGATTTGACCGGTGACGAGCTTGTTCTGGCGAGTGAATCGGCAATGTCTCGCAAACGTAGTCCTTATCGCTCTGTCGGTGCGCTTGCTGACTACGCTGTTGAAGTTGCCAGATCGGTGAGCGCTGATGCCTGATGCGAACCGTGTTATGGCCATTACAGGTACAAGGAAGGGGATTGGTCGCTACCTTGCTGAGCACTATTTGGCCGAGGGCTGGATTGTTGCTGGTTGTTCCAGGGGAGACAGCGATCTCCAGCACGAGAATTATCACCACTTTTGCTTAGATGTGGCCGATGAACAGGCGGTGACGCACATGATGCGCGCTATCAGCCGGAAGTTTCGGCGCTTAGACGCTCTGCTCAATAATGCTGGGATTGCGAGTATGAACCATGCGTTGTTGACTCCGAAATCAACGGTAGAACGCATTTTTCAAACGAATGTCTTCGGTACTTTCTTGTTCTGTCGCGAGGCCGCAAAGCTAATGGGGCGGCACAAAAGCGGGCGCATCGTCAACTTCGCTACCGTCGCCACGCCGCTCAAGCTGGAAGGGGAGGCTGTCTATGCCGCGTCCAAAGCGGCTGTGGTGTCGTTGACTGAAGTGTTGGCGCGGGAAGTTGCTGATCTTGGCATAACGGTCAATGCTGTCGGCCCGACGCCTGTGCCAACGGATCTGGTTGGAGCCGTTCCGGAAGAAAAAATGCAGGCTCTGATCAACAGACAGTCGATCCGCAGATATGGCGAAATGGGTGATGTTCTTAATGTTGTCGACTTTTTCCTGCGGTCAGAGTCTGACTTTGTGACGGGCCAAACACTGTACCTCGGCGGGGTATGATCTGTGCCTGCGAACATGCTCGATGTGTTTGACCAACGTTTTGTTGCGGCAGGCGACAAGACGGCCTTGGTAACGGGGCGCGAAACACTCAGCTATGTCGATTTGCAAACGGCCATTTCTGACTGGGGCTCTCGAATAGATGCGAGCGGGATCGCAGCGGGCGATACTGTTCTCTTGAAGGGCGATTTCGGGAAAGCCGGGATCGGGGCTCTTTTCGCACTCTTTAAGGTGGGGGCTATCGTTATTCTGATTGCGCCCTCAAGTGCCGAGAAAGAGGACGAGTTTGGCCGGATAGGTAGTGCTCAATGGCGTATTGAATGCGAAACCTCGATCATTCAAAAAGGGGGATATTCCGGCGAACATCCTCTGTATGATGAGCTTCGTTCAAAGAAGGAGCCGGGCATAGTTCTGTTCTCGTCGGGCTCGACTGGGACGTCAAAGGGCGCAGTCCACAGCGCGACCAAACTTCTGGAGAAGTTTCGTCCGCCTGGAAAGGATTTTCGAACGCTCGCTTTCCTTTTGTTTGACCATATTGCCGGGCTGGATACGCTCTTTTATAGCCTGTCAAATGCGAGTGCGCTTATTCTGCCGGATCAACGCCGACCGGAAGACGTCTGCAGAATGATCGAAGCGTACAAGGTCGAAGTGCTTCCGACGGCCCCCAGCTTCCTCAATCTGTTACTGCTATCTGGAGCGATCGAGCGATACGATCTCAGCAGTTTGAAAATTATAACCTATGGGTCTGAAATGATGTCAGAACCTATACTTGCCCGACTGGCCGACGCTCTGCCAAATGTTCGGTTGATCCAAAAATATGGGACTTCGGAAACCGGGGCGATGCCGAGCCGGTCCCGGTCCAATCAATCGACATGGGTCAAGCTTGGTGGTGATGGTTTTCAGTGGCGCGTGGTGGATGGTCTGTTTGAAGTCCAGTCCAAGACAGCCATGCTAGGATATCTAAACGCTGAAGATCCGTTTACAGAGGATGGATGGTTCAAAACCGGTGACCGGGTCGAGGTTGACGGAGACTATGTTCGTTTTCTCGGACGGGACAGTGATATTATCAATGTTGGTGGCCAGAAAGTTTATCCGGCGGAAGTGGAAGCGATTATTCTAGAGATGCCAGAAGTGGTCGAAGTGGTCGTGTACGGTGAGCCGCATGCGATACTCGGAGCTGTCGTTGTGGCAGGCATTCGTCCAGTTGGCCCCGGAACTCCTGCGCAGTTGCGCAGACAGGTGCGACAACATCTGTCAGGCCGCGTTGAGGCCTACAAGATTCCTCAGAAGTTTAAATTTGACGAACAGCCCCTAGTCACTGATCGGTTCAAGAGTATCCGCAAGTCGACGACATGAATGCATTGCGCCCTCCTCAAGTCCCGGATGGTTTCGAGCCCATGCCGACGCGGGGCCCCTTTACGGACATCAATGGGCCAATTTGGTACCTACCCTCTGATGGAGGGGTGTCGACGAAATTTGGTTTGTATACAGAAGAGCGTCACACGAATGCGTTGGGGTTTGTACATGGTGGCATGCTGTCCACGGCGCTTGATTCTTCCATGGCGCGAACCGTGTTCGAGCGGCACGATTGCAGATTGGTAACGCTCCAACTCAATACCAATTTCATCAGCGCTGTTTTTAAAGGGCGGTGGTCGGAGATAGATGTGCAGTTTGTGGGTGAGACAAATTCAGACGTTCGCATGCACGCGAAATTGACCTCTCGCAAAATGGTCTGCGTTGAAGCGGACGCTGTCTACCGTCTTTTCAAATCTTCGAAAAACTAGATTGAGATTGCTGTCGGTTTGACCGTTGTTCGTCGGTTCCAACTTATTGCCAGCCGGGATAACCTCGCCAAGGGCGATCCATACCAAGTTTAACCGCGAACCAATTGAGGATCGCGTCGCCCAGAAACGTCGGTGACATTGACCAATTTGCTCGTTCCAGGGCTTCGTGATGAATTTTTAGATGCTCCTCAGCCATTCGTCTGCGACGCCATTGTATGATGCGTCGGATATAATAACGGCGAAAGCGACGGAGTTCTGTCGGGTAGGCATCGCCAAAGGCAAATTCACCGTATTTCAAAAGCAGGTCGAGTGCGTCGCGTGTCCAGGCGGCGTTGTTTGAATGAAACAGGCTGGAAACAGAGCCGTCATGCACACGCGTGAAGCCAAGGACTTCGTGCACAAATCCGAATTTGGAGCGGGTGAGAAGATCGTATGCCGTGTCCATATCGAAGCTGCTCAACATATGGTCGTCAAATAGGGGTCGACGTTGGTCTGCGATCGATTTCCGAATTAACAAGTGTATCGCCATAACCGTGCCTTGATCTGTTAGTGATCGCCGCACGGCCTCCTGTCCGGAAAAAATCGATTGATCCTCGGGCCACTTGAAGTCGGTTATGTTACCGAGGCATTCGTGGAGGCAGCCGACGACACCGATGTCACGGTCACTCTCTGCCAGAGCCGCCATTTTCTCTATCGAGTCCGGCGTTATTGTGTCGTCATCGCAGAGCAGACGGACATATTCTGCCTTGTCTGGAACAAGATCGAATGCCCGGTTCCAATTTGGTCGCTGTGGCAGGGCCTCATCATTACGATATGCTGCAAGGGGAACCGGCCCGTTTTCGAAGGATTTAATGATGTTGGGCGTGTCGTCCGTACTCGCATTATCGAGAACCACGTGAAGCAAATTTGGATATGTTTGTGCTTGGACCGATGCCATAGCCTCTGCAAGATAGGCAGCGCCATTGAAGGTGGGGGTCACGATGACAATTAGCGGTTGGGTCATGGTTTTAGGGTTTGCCAGTTGAGCCATGTGCGTGCTCGACGCCGCAGGGACTTTATCAAGGTCAGTTCAGCGGCTTTCGATATATCACGCCAGAATGGTGTTTGTTTGAGATATTGAAAGTACTTCCAGGTGAAACGATGATAGCCGTCAGCGTGCCAGGGTTTGATTTGCGTTGTGAAGTGGATGATTTTTGGTCGGCGATCCGGATTGAAAATGTCAGGTGCTGCATAATATGCCAACCCGTCATCACGCATGCAAATGACACGCTGGATGTTCCAGGCATAGTCGACAGGTGCCCAGCGAGTCCAGAAAACGGCATTGAGTGCATCCTGATCCATAAAAGGACAATCCTCGCGGCGCGTCCTCAATATGTTTATTGCAGGCCTCAATCCATCTTCAGTTAAAGCGTCGAGATCGATGACCAGAACACCGGCATTGAAATACCCGTTCTCTGCCTGGGGGAGGTCCATACGGTCTGCGAAGTTCTGTGCGTCTACCCCAGGATCGGCGACTGCTCCAATCGGTTGGCCATGCAGATCCAAGCTCCAGAGCTCTCTTATATCGCCGGTTACGACAAGATCGACATCAAGATAGATCACGCGATGAACATCTTGCGGGACAATTTCGGGGATCATCAGCCTGTAATAAGTTGCACTGCTGATGTGCCCGCTGCCTTCCAGAGATGTGACAGCCTGGTCGTCAAGATTGTGCCAGTGAAATTGCGCGTCCGGAGCGCATCGCTGCACCTTGGCACGCAGTTCGTCAGGCAAACCGTTGTTCAGTACGTGTACCCGCAAACTCACCCCTGGAGCATTGTCTATTATCGAAGCAAGAACGACGCCCAGGTGTGGCGCATATCCAGCATCCACGCCGAAGGCGAGAACAACCTCATCGCTGTCAGGCGTCGGGCGCATTTCTGGAACGGTCCTTTCGGCCAGTGGCGATTTCGATAACGGAGATCGATGAATCATTCATCAGCAATTACTGTGCCAGTCTGACCCAGGGAATAAAGCCTCATAGGCATGGAGCGGCGATGCTGTTTTATGCGCTTCAATATCTATTCGGACCTTCATCTTACGATCACATGGGAGACGGCAGACCTGTGTCAGCGCCTAAGAACCGCCGGGCCGAATCTTTGTAGACCCTGATCCAAAGCGGCAAGCGCCTTGGCCTCAACGCCTTCCGGCCGACCGGCAATATGCCAAAGCGCAAGCAACGTCCCGAGATAGCTTGCCGCTCCGGCGGCGCAAATAGCGGCCAGTGGGAAGCCGACACTTAGCACGCTATGGCCATGTGGCACCCAGCCGTCGGCAATCAGATATATGATGGCCATCGCGACACCTGCGATCATGGGCCGGGCAACGGCATATCCTTGTCTATGTAGGCTTATTCCAAGATGGTGGCGAACGATCAGACAGTCGATCAAGGTCAAGCCGAGGATCATACTGACTTTGACAATTAGTAAGCCTTCAAGCCCGCCTCGCATGACGGCAAGGACTGCAACAGGGAGGTAGACGATTACGAAGAGCAGGCTTCTCAGAAATAGCGTTTGGGTATATCCAAGCCCCATAAGCATCGCCATCAAGGGCGTGTAAACGATATGGGTGATCATCAATATTGCCATCAGTTCGACAACGAAGATGGCGGTTTCCCATTGTGGCCCAAGCACGATGAGAACGATTGGTTCTGCAAACCAAATCAGCGTCATTAGGGTCGGGACCAGTAGGGCGGCCATAAATGTCATGGATTGCAAGAATGCGCCTTGCAGCCGTTCTCGCTCTGACTGGATTGAGGAGAATGCCGCGAATAAAGACCTGGAAGCTGGGATTGCGACGACTTCGGATATGCGGGCACTTAATAGGCTGCCGATCGAATATGTCCCAAGCGCGGCTGATCCGCGAAGTCTGCCCAGGGCCAATGTGTCTATGAGTTGGTAGATTTGTCCCAGGATTGACGATCCGGCCATCCAGACTGAATAGCTGAATAGTCGGTTGAACGAGCTAAGGGTGATCCTCGGCATAACAGGTCGGACGGCAAAAGACAGTATGACTTGGACCAATGCCGCAGCAATGATTCCGAACACGAGGGCCCAATAATTCTTCAGAAGGACGGCGCAAGCGGCAGCTGCGATAAAGGAGGCGAGCTTAGAACAGATTTCGACAAGCGCTTCTCGACTGAAGTCCATGTCTCGCGCGAACGATTCAAGTCGAGGATTGCGTAAGCCCAACAGAGCAACATAACCCCCAAGCGCGGCGGTTACCGGTGCAATCCGAGCCTCGTTCATAAACGCGGCAAGGGGGGTGGCAAGTATAAGCATGAGAACGGCGAGGATGCCGCCTCGAAGAATGCCAATCGTGAACGCGGTGTCGTAGTCGTCTTCGCGGATATCTCGCAAGTGAATTAGTGCTTGGCTGACCGGGAGTTCCGCGAACACGGAAACCATCATCAGGACGCTCATGGCCGCAGCAAACACGCCATAGTCATCTGGCAAGATGAAGCGCGCCACGACGACAGTACTCGCTAGGCCGAACACTTGTCCGCCGATGCGGGCGGCCACGAGCCAGACGGCCCCACCTGCAACTTGCCGCGTAAGGGACACTCACTGCTCCTCGACCTACCAGCTTCTCTCTCTGCAACGGGCATACCAGATGAATGCTCATTTGCTTGAGTATCTTTACGAAATCAGTCGTTTTTCTGCGACCGGGATTTGCAGACCTTGGTGGTGCTCTAGTCGCTTGCCGGTGCTGGACTTTTCGAAGAGCGTGCTACCAGATGGGACAAGACGAACGCTATTGCCCCAGGATCTCGGACAAGCAATTTTATCCAGAGATCCAGGTTTGGAGGTTTGTTGGCCCTCAAACGAGCGCGCTGCGCCCAATAGAATTGTTCTCGATAGAGCGCGATCCGATCAGATACTTTTTGGCGCGTCTTGGGCTGGAGTTCGGGTGTTCGTTGGAGCTTTTTCAGCGCACGGAGTGTAAAATACTTCTCTTGTGAGTACCGCTTGTCTGAGGTTTCCGTCCCATGCCAGATGTTGAGGCCGTCACCTCGCCGGGCACCGATCTCTTCATCGATAACCCAGCGTCCGCCCGCGATAGCGCATTGGCAAAAGAACTCAAAGTCTTCGGCAAGCTGGAAGCTTTTAGAAAAGCGCGTGCTGCGGGCAAGATCGGCACGAATAACCGTAACGGACAAATGCAGGTGACGAAACCACTCTCCAGCCATCACATTGAGCGGAGTGTCGACCCTCATTAGCTTGGGGGTCTCTGACAGTATTTTGACGTCTTCTTGGTCTAGAATGGACGAGGCGGCGGCATATCCCTCGGCAAAGCCCTGATCTATTTCAATCGCATCATGAAAGAGGACTGCATCGGTCTGCCGAAGAGCTTTAGCGGCGCGGGCCAGGTGATCTGGCATCCACTCGTCATCGGAGTCCAGAAACGCAACATATTGAGCGTCCTCGCTGATGTTCTCAAGCGCCCTGTTGCGGGCTGCCGTTGCGCCTGCATTCTTTTGACGGATGAGTTTCACGCGCGCTTGCTCTACTGCTGGCAGCGCGGCCATATCAAGATGGGCACATCTCGGCGACCCGTCATCGACGACGATGATTTTCAGGTCCTTCACGTCTTGTGCGAATACCGACTTTAGCGCGCGCAACAACAAGCCTGGCTTACGCTGGAAGTAGGGTATAATGACCTCGAACTTAGCCATGCTGTCCCTCTACGGCCCTTAACGGTTTGGCGCTACTGTTTTCGACCTGCACGAAACATGCCGAACACGAGATCCACCTCATAATGGTACAGCCTAAGAGGAGACCTGGTCTTCAATGAGGCGCTGGCGAATAGAACCTACCGCCCCAGAATCCACATATCTATAACTCGCTGAGCGTATTGTAGCGCTGTCGCATATCGCCCGTTTTGTACAGCCGTGCGGGCGCGCCAGGCGAAACTTTTGCCAATTCTGCGAACAATCGAACGCCCGATTGCCGATGACGCTGCAAGCCTTGTAAATGCCCTTTGTGCGTCCCGATCGCTTAAGAAAGTTTGGGTTCCAAATTTTGATCCGCTCACGCGTCTTAGGAGTTCGCGCTCTGCTGGCATCAGCGCATCTAAGGCTTCTTCTGCCGCCAATTCGAATTCTTCAACTGACCGCACCCAAAGGCCATGGCGGGCAAAAATGACGCCGCGCTGTATCCTGGCCCTACGCCGGGTCAGTCCATCTATCAAAGCGCGCTCTGGCACAAACATCTGAAGGGGAAGCTCGTCCATATATTTGGTCACAATATCCCGGCTGGCTTTGATCCAGGCTGTGTCCCGCTGATCGATCCGGATTGGATCAGCCGCTGTCCCGCGCGTGCCGTCATGTTGCCGTTGGTGAAACAGTATACCCGGCACGGCCACGGGCTGGGCGACCAGCGCCAGCCGGATAAGCATGTCATAGTCTTCAGAGTAGATTGGTGTGAATGGCCCGACGTGCTCATAGATCTCTTTGCGCACCATCATGCCCGGCTGGTGGGCAAAAAAGTCTTCAAGCGTCGCGCAGAGAAACTCCGCCGGGGAACTTTCATACCAGTATCCGGTGTCAAGTGTGTGCCGCGAACCGGTGTTTTCATCGTCGAAAAATCTGTCATGGCGGCCATATGCAAAGCCTGCCTCCGGCGCTGATTCAAGCGCTGACACAAGACGGTCTCGCGCGTCGGATGAGACGATATCGTCATCGTCCACTATCCAAACGAGATCGCCGCTCACATCGGGGAGTGCACGATTGAGCGCTGCTGATTTCCCCGCATTTTCTTGCGTAACAACACGTAGGCGATCGGTGTAGGCCGACAGGACATCCGCAGTATCGTCTTGAGATCCATCGTTCACCACGATGACCTCATCTTGCGTGTGAAGTTGCGCAAGAATGGCATCAAGGCTTTCCCCGATGAATTTTGCCCGATTGTAAGTGGGCACAATCACGGAAACACGTGTTGGGTGTTGTTTCGTAGCGGACTCGTTCATGTGCGACTATCGGAACTTGGCGGTTTCCCAGCGTAAGGCAGCATAAGTGCTTGTTAGAGCTTTTCAATTTTTGCGCCAAATTCCTCCGATTGGAGACGTGGATCGCTCGGCCTATGGATATGCGGGTCGATCACCGCAGTGTCTGAGGGGTTCGGGTGGCGGTGGAGGCTCAGCGATAATGCTTCGCAGCGTACCTAGCCGCGATAAGCATCAAGCGCATGACTGAGTTCATCTTGTAAATCGCCTGGATCTTCTAAACCGACATGCAGTCGGATCAGTCGATCTGAGGATTCCTTCAGCCAGTGACCTTTGGTCCGTTGTGCGTCTGGATCCGCAGGAATGGCAAGGCTCTCATAGCCCCCCCAGGAAAATCCGAGCCCAAAAAGCTCCAGCGTCTCGAAGAAGGCACGAAATGCGGCATCGCCGCGATCCTCAAGACGGACACCGAACAAGCCGTTCGCGCCTGAGAAGTCGCGTTGCCAGATGTGGTGATCCGGGTGACTTGGGAGCGCCGGATGCAAAACAGCGGAGACGCCATTTTGGGCTTCCAGCCACGTTGCGATCGTCCGTCCGGCACTGTCATGGGCTTGAACACGCGGGACAATGGTGCGCAGGCCCCGAAGAGCCATATAGGCATCGTCTGGACCGAGGGTGAGACCCCAATCCGTCGCTGCGTCCTTGACCATTTTCCCGTGTTTCTCCGATGCCGTCATGACGGCTCCGCCGAAGCAGTCGGCGTGGCCGACGACATATTTTGTCAGGGCCTGTACGGAAATATCGATGCCTAGATCCAGCGGCCGGTGAAGCACACCGCAGCCCCAGGTATTGTCCATAATGGTTGTGATGCCACGGGATTGAGCCAGGGTCGCGATCGCTTGTGTGTCGCACAATTCGAATGTCAGGGAGCCGGGCGATTCAAGAAGAATGGCCGTTGTTTTGTCAGTAATGAGATCTGAAAGATCAGCGCCGATGCGAGCCGGGAAAAATGTGGCATCGACGCCCATGGCCCGTAGTCGCCGGCGGCAGTAGCGCCGGCTTGGGCCGTAGACATTGTCGGCAACGAGGACATGGTCACCGGACTTCACGGCACTTGCGACCGCTAACCCGCAGGCAGCAACACCTGTTGGCGCGAGCTGTGCCTGGGTGGCATTTTCGAGGGCACAAAGCCCCGCCTCAAGTTCCCGATGGCTGCTAAGGCCTATGCGTCCATAGGTTTGACGCCCCGCCTCGTACAATGCGTCGATGTCTGGCATCAGAAGCGTGGAGCCTCGCTCCACGCCAGGATTGACGGTCCGGTTGGGGCGTCCGCCGGATCGCTCGTGGACGAGCCGTGTGGGGAGCTTTTTGGTCATCCAGCTGTGCCCGTTGCAACGGGACGTTCGGGATCGGAGCCCCATTCGGTCCAGGAGCCATCATAGATGGAGACGAGGTCATTGCCGATGACGGCTGCGCCGAGCGCAAGGATCGCTGCGGACACACCGGAGCCACAGGTGGCGATAAAGGGATCGGTGGCTTTAAGGCCCGCCGCTTCAAAGGTCGCAGCAAGCTCGCTTGCGGACTTCAGCATGCCACTCTCGGTAATCAAGTCCCCGCTTGGTAGGGAGGCACTGCCCGGGATGTGACCGGAGGGGAGGTTGTCTCGAGGTTCCGGGACAACACCGGCAAATCGTCCCGTCGGTCGCGCATCGACAATGCGGACAGACTTGCCGGCGGCGGCATCAAGGACTTGCTCTGTGGACTTTACCAGGTCGCCGCGGACACGGGGCGTGAAGTGGCGTTCGACAGCGACAGGGGGCAGGTCTTCTGTATCTCCATCTTCGCCAAGCCAGGCGTTGAATCCTCCATCAAGCACATGAACGTCCTGGTGGCCCATCAGACGGAATAACCACCAGGCGCGGGCAGAGGCGAGAAATTGGTTTCGATCATAGATGATTAGCCGATTGCCATCCCCAAGACCGAGCTTACGTACTTTTGCCGAAAAGACATGCGGTGGCGGCGCGGTGTGCGGCAGATCTGCCTCGGGGTCGGCAATCTCATCAATGTCGAAAAAGACTGCCCCGGGAATGTGTGTGTCATTATAGGCCTGCCGGCCCGTTTGCGGTGGATTGGTGAACGGGGCGAACCAGGTCGCCTCCACGATCCGGACGTCCGGGGCGTCAAGATTATTCTTCAGCCATGCCGCAGATATGAGGGGAGATGTGTCGGTCATGATTAGTGTTCCATCCATTCAGGCACGGGGAGGTCCTTTGACCGCAAGAAATCCGGATTGAAGAGTTTGGACTGGTATCGATTCCCATAGTCGCAGAGCACGGTGACGATTGTCTTTCCAGGTCCGAGTTCACGGGCGAGCTTCATGGCTCCCGCGATATTGATTCCGGCCGAGCCTCCCAGGCACAACCCTTCTTCCTGAATAAGGTTGAAGATGACTTCGAGTGCTTCAGCATCATGAACGCGGTAAGGATGGTCAATCACCACATTTTCCAGATTGGCGGTGACGCGTCCCTGGCCAATGCCTTCGGTGATGGATGAGCCTTCCGCTTTCAGCTCGCCATTCTTATAGTACTCGTAGAGGGCCGCTCCGCCCGGGTCTGCAATACCGATCTGAATATCGGGGTTTCGTTCCTTGAGCGCCATGGAGACGCCGCCCAGCGTTCCGCCGGATCCGACCGCGCAGATAAACCCGTCAATGTTTCCATCGAGCTGATCGAAGACCTCTGGTCCGGTTGTTTCATAGTGCGCCTGGCGATTGGCGACATTGTCGAACTGGTTTGCCCAGATCACGCCGTTTGGATCGTTCTCGGCGAGTTCGGAGGCCAGGCGCCGGGAATAGTGGATATAATTGTTGGGGTTCTTGTAAGGAACCGCGTCGACCTCGATCAATTGCGCGCCAAGCAATCTGACCGCGTCCTTCTTTTCTTGGCTCTGTGTCCGCGGCATCACGATGACAACGCGATAGCCAAGCGCACCGCCCACCAGTGCCAGGCCAATACCGGTATTGCCGGCGGTGCCTTCGACAATTGTGCCTCCGGGGCGGAGTTGGCCTGTTTTCTCGGCGTCTCTCACAATGCCGAGCGCTGCACGGTCTTTTACGGATTGACCCGGGTTCAGGAACTCGGCCTTGCCAAGGATCTCACACCCCGTTTCTTCGGAGGCGCGTTTCATCCGGACAAGAGGGGTATTGCCGATCGTTTCGATCACGGAGGGGAAGGTTTGCATCTTGTGTCGCAGTGCCTTGGAGGATGTCTTATTTTGGCCGGACGCTAAGGCGCGCGGGGATTTGGTTCAACCACCTCTTCGTGATTTGTTGAAAAAATCGAACTAATGCAGTTATTTGCAAACTTGGCCCAGATCATTCATTGGACGTTCAAATAAAATATACTAGATCGTATACGAAATCGAGTAAGAGGTTCGTTTCATGAGATCTTTAACGATTGCATTGGCGGCTATGGCGCTGCCGGTTACGGCGTTTTCGGACACGGCGCATAGTGACCTTGTCGGCGAGGCTGACACGGCGGTGCTGCCCGTTTGGGAGCCGATCGGCGGTGAGACCATTTCTTTCGAAGTGCTGCGCAAAGGCAAGCCCTTCGGTACCCATGTCGTCAGCTTTGACAAGTCTGAGGACGGAACATTGCAAGTGGTCAACGATATTGATCTGCAAGTTAAGTTTGGGCCAATTACGGCTTACAGATATCGCCACGATTCCACTGAAGTTTGGGAAGAGGGGAAACTTGTCACGCTAACCGGGGAAACGCGGAAAGAGGGCAAGGATCTCAGCGTGTCTGCCTTGGCCAGTGATGCGGCCCTCGGGGTAACCGGAACCAATTATTCCGGAACCGTCGGCGCAGACGTCATTCCATCGAGCCACTGGCACAGCGGGCAAGTTTTCAGCGATGCCGTCCTGTCGAGCGAGGGAGGACAAATGCTGGATTTGCGGGTCGACAATCTCGGTATCGAGACCGTTACTGTCGACGGTGAACAGATCGAGGCGACGCGGTTTCGCCTGTATTCTGATCTGTCATTCGACCTTTGGTATGATGCCGATGGCCGTTGGGTGAAATGTGCTTTTGAAGCACGCGGTCAAGCCATCGAATACGTGCTTCAAGATTTGTATTAGGGGTCTCGCGGTCGACGTCTGACCATCACGGTTTGGACAGCACAAACTGTCCGACATTGATGCGCCCCCCCATAAACCCGGCTTCGCAATAGCTTAGATAGAAATTCCACATCCGCTTGAAGGGAAGATCGAAGCCGAGCTTGGCAATATCTGGCCAGGCCTCGTTGAAGCGTTTGGCCCAGGAGTTCAAAGTCCGGGCATAGTCCGGGCCGAAGTATTGCGTGCCGTCATAGCGGAGTTCGGCTGCCGAAAAATGGGTTTTGAGGGCTTCCTCGCTTGGAAGCATGCCGCCCGGAAAGATATATCGCTGAATGAAGTCAGCCCGTTTTCGATAGCTATCGAAAAGATCGTCATCGATCGTGATAACCTGGAGTGCCGCGCGGGCCCCGGGCTTTAGCACATTCTGAATTTTGGAGAAATAATCAGGCCAGTATTGTTCGCCAACTGCTTCGAACATTTCAATCGACGCAACTGCATCATATGTGCCTTTATGGTCGCGATAGTCTTCCAGTCGGATTTCAACGCGATCTTCCAGTCCGGCGGCTTTTATACGATGGATTGCGTATTCGCGCTGCGCTTCAGAAATTGTCAGACACGTCACCTTCGCGCCTGTCTTGCGTGCCGCATGTTCTGCAAAGCCGCCCCAGCCGCAACCTATTTCAAGAACGTTGCTGTCAGTGCCCAGCCGTAGGCTTTCGCAGATGGCATCATATTTGGCGGCTTGGGCATGTTCGAGACTGGTGTTCGGGCTCGCATACAGACCCGAAGAATATGTCATAGTGGGGTCAAGCCACATGGAATAGAATTCGTTTCCAAGATCGTAATGGCTCATAATGTTTCGCCGCGCGCCTTCACGGCTATTCCGGTTCAACCCATGGCGAATTTTGTTGATCCAGCGGACAAGGGCGCGTCCTCTTGCGAGGCTTCCATTTCCCACGGCATCGAAATTGTCCGAGAAATATCGAAGGACAGCCGTCAGATCGGGGGTCGACCACTGGTTCTCCATATAGCTTTCTGCAAAGCCTATATCGCCGCTTGAGATTGCTCGATTTGCAAAGCGATAATCATTGACTTGGATTTCGGCTTCGGCTCCCGGAGTGTTGGAGTCAAAAACGATGACCCGGTCATCGGGCAGGCGAAACGTGATTTTTCCAGATTGAGCGGAGAGCAGGGCGAAGCCTGCAAGCGTGAAGCTTGTGGGAATACCCGACATTTGGCGGATAGACTTTGCGGATGCCTGAATAGGTTTCGTCATAGTTCCTTGTTCTTTTTAACTTTATATCCCGGTATTCACCGTTTCGGCAATAGGGGATGCTGTGGTGGCGGGCTCTTTGTGAGGGGTCGGCCTTGATCGAAAGCCTGCGCCCTTCAACCAGATTTTGAGCGCTTCCCAATGGATTCCGAGCGTTACGCCATGGGTTGAGAATGGGCGCGTCAATGCCGCGCGTGCGAATGCTGCGTCCGTTGCCGGGTGGCTTCTGGCTTTTATGTTCGCCATGTGAATCCGCTGGTCTTGGTCGAAATT
>JBCBUY010000030.1:0-29140 GCA_039817885.1 Pseudomonadota bacterium
GATCGAAGCCAAGGCCCTGCGCAAGCTGAAGCATCCAAGCCGCAGCCGGAAACTCCGTAGCTTCCTCGACACCTGATCGACGGCCGTTCAAATCAGCAGGTTTCACGCAATTGATGCTCGCCGCAATCGATCGTTCATAAGACACGCATCGGCCTATGGGCCGATCGCGTCGTCCATGATAAGCAGCGTCTATGAGTTACGATGTCGGATCTGGCGATTTGGTGCTGTGCGTAAACGCGGCCCCAAACCACGTGACCGGTGATCCTGTTCCCCTGATCGCCGGAGAAACATATCGGGTCTATGCGGTCATGGAATTCATGTGCCCCTGCGGACGATCCGACGCTTTACTGGATGTTGGCGTCGGCTTTGCCTGGTGCCAGACCCGCTTTCGGCTGCTGCCCAAGCCGAAAATGGAGCGGAAGGCAGAGAGCACATCCGCCCCAAAAGAGATCGAAAAAGTGTAAACCGGCGCTGGCACCGCAACAGATCCGCTAGGCGATCTCCTGCCTGCGCCATATCGGAAATGGATCTTCGAGCTCCAATTGCCCGATATCCGCGTCATCAGGGGCCAATGCAGCGTCCAGCCGCGCGGTCAAAGCCGGCCAATCTATACCCGCCCCAATGAACACCATCTCCTGACGCCGGTCCCCCCAGGGCTCTTGCCAATGATTTTTGAGATAGTTTTCTAAGGCCGCACTCTCCGGCCAGCGCTCCTGCGGCACTGACGCCCACCAGGTTCCCAATGGAGAGACGCTGGAAAGCGCCCCCGCCAGGGAATACTCGATCAGCCATTCAGGCCGTGTCGCCACCCAGAAATGCCCCTTGGCGCGGATAACACCTGGCAGCGCACCGGTGAGCAAATCATTGATCGCCTTCGGGTGAAACGGTCGCCGGGCCCGGTAGACATATGATGTGACCCCATACTCCTCTGTTTCGGGAACATGATCGGCAAAGCCATATAGCTCTTTCGCCCACATCGGGTGGGTTTCCGCTTTCTCAAAGTCGAACAGTCCCGTGTCGAAGATCTTCGAGGTTGGAACATCGGAATAATTGGCCTCAACAATCTCAGTATCGGCGTTGAGGCTTCGAATGATCTTTCGCGCCGCATCGACCTGTTGCGGGGTCGCATCGTCCACCTTGTTCAACACGACAACATCTGCGAATTCGATCTGATCTGTGAGCAGATGCACCAGCGTCCGGTTATCTTCCTCACCCATCACCTCGCCGCGATCCTGAAGGAAATCGTGGCTCGAATAATCCTTGAGAAGATTCACCGCGTCGACAACGGTCACCATGGTGTCGATGCGCGCCACATCTGACAAGCTGACACCGTGCTCGTCCCGAAAATCGAAGGTCGCAGCGACCGGCAGCGGTTCGGAAACACCGGTCGATTCAATGAGCAGATAATCGAAACGATCTTCTTCGGCGAGCCGGCGGACTTCCGCAAGTAGATCATCGCGCAGCGTGCAACAGATGCAGCCATTGGACATCTCCACGAGCGTTTCATCGGTGCGGCTGAGTTCTGCACCGGCTCGCACGAGATCAGCATCGATATTGACCTCCGACATATCATTCACGATGACCGCGACGCGCCGGCCTTCACGATTGTTGAGTACGCGATTGAGGAGCGTGGTTTTACCCGCCCCCAAGAAGCCTGAAAGGACCGTAACGGGCAGGCGCTGCTCGGCGTCTGATAATGGAGTGTTCATGGATTGCCTTGGATCGTACTTGATGACCAGTGATTGCGTTTACGCACAAAGAGGATGTCGCGATGTTATATCATAACGGATACACAGAAACAGGTGCCAATGGCAAATCTCCATAAACTAGGGGAGACCCTCGGCACTATTTAGCTGCACGATGATGCCGGCAGCAAGATCAGCGACACCGTGATTGCGCCCAGGCGTGAATCCGAACCGGGCGATGACAAGATCCTCCGACGGCACCACAAGAACCACCTGCCCTTGATATCCGCTCATATAGTACGCGTCCTCGGGCAAATTGGGGAACGCGCGCTGCGCATTGGGATCATCGGGGTTTCGGTTCAACCAAAACTGCGCTCCGTATATGTTGCTGTCTGTCGTGGAGGTTGGCGTTGTCACGTAGCGCATCCAGTCATCCGGAAGAAATTGCTCACCATTCCAGTCTCCGTTTTGAAGACAAAATTGGCCGAGCCGCGCCCAATCTCTCGCAGAGGCATAAAGGTATGACGACCCAACAAAATTACCGCTCCGGTCAGCTTCAAACGTGGCGGTGCGAATGCCGAGCGGACGAAACAGCCGCTCCTGCGAAAAAGTATAATAGTTCTGCAGCGTGTCACCCACACTGCGCCGTATAATGGCAGAGATAATATTGGTCGTGCCGGAGGAATATGACCAGATCGTATCGGGAGGCCCAATCAAAGGCTTCGCTGCAGCAAAGGCGGCCGCATCGGGTTCATTTGAGAGCATATGCGTCACATCCGTCGCAGCCGAATAGGTCTCTTCGAATTCCAGGCCGCTGCTCATTCTGAGGAGTTGATCAAGAGTAATCTCCGCACGCGGATCATCGTCGGTCTCCTGCCATTGAGGAACAGGTGCCTGAGCGCCCACCGTGAGCACACCATCATTTACGAGAATACCCGTGAGGAGAGCGGTCACGCTCTTTGCCATGGACCAGCCAATCAGTGGTGTGTCCCGGCTGACACCGTCGGCATATTTCTCAGCAATGAGTTTACCGTCATGAATCACAACTATGGCCTTTGTGTCCCGCGGCCGTTCTGCATCATTTTCTGCGAAAGCCTCGTCCAATAAGACATCGAAGCGGGTCGTCAGATCCGGTGCAGCACTGCCATAAGGCCAGGCCAGCGCATCGGAGAGCGTCACCTCCGGAAGGGTTGTGACGGGCATCACAGCGTCCTTTTCCCCAGACGGAAGAAGGGTGCAGCCTATCCCCGGAGTATAGATCGCACGGCGCTCAAACATCCCATAAAGGCGTGTGGTCACTTGCTGTTTTTCGACGTCAAGCGTGTGGGACACATCCGCAAGCAAGCTAGACGCCCCCTTCAGAGCTTGATCTTTCATGACCTCCGGAGAAAAACCGCTCAGGAAATAGCCGGAGCAGATGTTTTTGGCAGCATAGCCGCTGCCGCCTCGCGCAATAGATCCGTAAGTCAGGTAGAGATAAGCCATTCCTCCAAGCAGGATGGCACCTGCACCAATAGCGATTTTCTTCAACATGCGCGCCTCATCCAGATCGAAGGGGTTGGAACGCTTTTGATTTTCATGACGGCGCCAGAATTACAACTCTACACGCCTGAAAATATGCGTGTATGCAGCGCCGCTTCGATCATCAGAGTTCCCACAATCCGTGCTGTATTCCACCGAGAAGATAGATCGCAAACTTGCCCTGGCCCGGGATTTCGGTTGCCCTCATTGCGAACTCTGCTCCGGCAGCCTCTGCCGCGGCCGATGCTGCCTCAATGTCATCAACGCGCATATAGGGCCGAACAACCGGCTCTTCGTCATCACGCAAGGGGGCACGCACACCGATCCGGCCGCCGTCTTCCAGCACCACAACACGCGCATTACCCAGCGCGGGCTCAGGTGTGCTGAACGTCGCGTCGCGTTGTGCCGCAAGGGCCTTGCACGTCTCCTCCACGTCTGGCGTTACAATTTCAAGATAGTAAATCTGCATAACGGCCCCTCACCTGCCAGTGGTTCTTGAGCCACAGCCGGCCCAGCAATCATGATCTGCAGCAGCAACAGACATGCGCGTGAAGTAGCGCTTTATCATGTCCCCGCATGTCAGCTTCTGGAGAGAGTTAATCATAAACTCCGACGCCCCGGAAGTTCCCGCCTGGCCGAGAAACGTATCACGTCTTGGATTGACATCGCAGATGAGGGTGCGACGAATATCAGTGTGACGCCATCTTCGGAGCAGAAAATCTGGGTCCGGCGTCTCCGTAATTGGGTGTAACATGGACAAGCGTATGATCGATTTCCTGACGGAGATCGAAAAATCCGATAGCGAACAATCTGTCTTTGAAGCCTTAGTCCATCAGACAACAAAGCTTGGATTCGAGAAAGTAAACTACGTCTATGCCCAGCGCGATGAGGCAGGAAACGCGCGATCGCACAATTTCACAAATCTGCATCCCGATTGGATCGCCTATTATGAAGAGCGTGGCTTTGCCAATGATGATTATGGCGTCCAGCATGTGCTCGACCGAAAGCTGTCCCCCATCTTCCACGATATTGATCGCCCGCCTGAGCAGTTAGACATTAGTGCCTCTGCACAAGAGCTTTGGAATACAGTTGGATCTCTTGGAATGAAGCGGTTCCTGGCACTCCCCTTCAGCGACATCACCGGCGCGGGCGCGGGCGGCATCTCCTTTGGTTCTGACTCGCTGTCATCCAACGAATTCAACGCGACCCTTAAACGCGACGGCGCCTTAATCATGGCCATGGCAAACATTGCACACAGTCGACTTAAGGCCCGCTACATGTCGGCAGAACTCCTCGGCACCATATTGACAAAACGGCAGCGGGAGGTGCTCCGGTGCCTCGCCCTGGGTCTGTCCAATAAGGAAATCGCCGACCGTTTGAATATGAAGGAGGCCACAGTGTCATTTCATCTGAAAGCGACGGCCCGCCGCCTCGATGTGCGCACGACAAGGGAGATTTTGCCGAGAGCTATCGCGCTCAATCTTGTTCATCTTTGAGCCAAGGTTACGACCTTCCCAGGACTGTAGATGACGGTCCCGAGAAGGTCTCCGCGTGCATTTGCCCCCGATTACAAGCACCTAGGTTGTGCGCAATTATCGATTTATCGAGAAGCTCAAAAAAAGTTGGGTTCCACGCCATACAGCGCGGAAGCATCCAAACAACTTGGAACGCGCGTCGAATTGACTATGTCAAGCGCTACAAGGACTGAGACGTCCAGACGGCACAGCTGATATTCGAGGGCATATCCTGACTGAAGCAAGCAATACACTAGTCGCCGATCGACGGGCGGCAGAGCCAGACAAGGCGGGGGAGCTCAGCCGTGATCGCGGACGATCGCTAAAATCGCTCGCCATGCTGTGGCCCTATGTGCGCCGCCATCCGCTGACGGTTTCAGCGGCTCTCATCTTCCTCTTATTGGGAACCGGGGTCACGCTCATAATTCCGCTTCTTTTGGGCGACGCCGTGGACGCAGGGCTCGGCGGCGGCGTCGATGAAGAACAGCTTTTGCAAGTGATCGACGGCAATTTCTTTATGGTCTTTCTGGCTGTGGTCGCATTGGGCACCATCAGCGCGGTACGGTTCTACCTCGTCTCGCGGTTCGGTCAGCGTATCGCAGCTGACCTGAGACGAGATCTTTACGCACATATGCTGTCCTTAAGCCCGCGCTGGCATAGCCAAATGCGCTCTGGCGAAGCTGTGTCCCGACTGACGGCCGATATCACGCTGATAGAGACCTTTCTCGGATCCTCGACAAGCTTCGGCCTGCGAACCCTGATAAATACCATAGGCGCACTGGCGATGATCCTGATCATCAGCTGGAAGCTCGGAACGGCGCTTCTGGTGATGATACCGCTCGTCATGATACCTGTGCTGATTATCGGGCGCTGGGTCAGAAACCTCTCCAACGAGACCCAGACACAGCTTGCAGATGCCGGAGCAGAAGCTGCCGAAGCCCTGGACGCCATCGACCTGGTCCAAGCCTATAATCGCGAACGCAGGAGCCGAACCCGCTTTACCGACGCCATCGAAGCAACCTTTGCGGCAGGCATGCGCCGCGTCGGTGCCGAAGCAAGCATGACGGTCGTCTTCACAACCCTGCTGACGGGCGGGATCGTCGGCTTGCTGTGGCTTGGCGCACGGTGGGTCACGACGGGCGTCATGACCGGAGGTGAGCTCAGCTCCCTGGTGTTGTATTCCGTATTTGCGGCCTCCGGCTTCGGCATGCTCGCGGAGGTATATGGCCAGATCATGCGGGCCGCCGGCGCAGCAGATCGCGCCGCCGATGTTTTGGACACAGTGCCGGATATCGCCCCGCCTCCCTTGCCGGTCGCCCTGCCGAGGCCAGTGACAGGCGCATTGCATTTCGAGCACATTACATTTGCTTACGACGACGCTGAGATTCCGGCGCTTCGGGACTTCAGCCTTGATATTGAACCGGGTGAGTTCGTCGCCCTTGTGGGACCATCGGGAGCGGGAAAGTCGACCGTGTTTCGACTAGCTCTGCGCCTGTTCGATCCACCCGAAGGGACCGTCAGGCTTGACGGTGTGACGGCCCGGCAAGCGGACCCCCATGAGTGGCGGGCACAATTCGCCTATGCGTCCCAGGACGCCGTGCTGTTTACGGGAACCGCGCGAGAGAACATTTCTGTCGGAACGGACACCGTAACGGATGAACAGCTAAGGCGCGCCGCGCAAAACGCCGAAGCCTGGACATTTCTGGAAGACCGTGGGGGGCTTGAGGCAAAACTCGGAACAAAGGGACGCTCACTCTCTGGCGGGCAACGTCAGCGGATCGCCCTTGCCCGGGCGCTTGTGCGCGATGCACCCGTCTTATTGCTCGATGAAGCCACGAGTGCGCTTGATTCTGAATCTGAGGCACTTGTTCAAAAAGCGTTGGAAGCCGCCGCCAAAGGGCGCACCACACTTGCGATTGCCCATCGCCTGTCAACCGTTCGCAAGGCCGACCGGATTATTGTAATGGATGGGGGCCGGGTCGTGGAAACGGGTAGCCATGACGCGCTCGTGGGAAACAATGGGCTCTACGCTCGATTGGCGGAAATGCAGTTTTCGGACATGTAGAATAAGGTCTCGAAGCGGCGGCCCGCATATCGGTGACGTCCAAAGCCGATCTACTCACCCGCCCCTGTCACAGGACACTTACCTGATCCCGCCACGGGCGGCTTGAGCCGCCGTTTGGTGCGATGATCATCGGCGGCGTCACCTGTGACGGTCTGGCCGCGCATATAGTGACGCTGCCAACGGGCCTTCATCGCTTCGGCTTCCTTGGATGCGAGGCGTTCATTGAAGTCGGACCGGCTGTCACGCCAAGCTTCATACTCGGCCTTGAGGTCAGCATTGTCATCAAGGCGGTGTATCGTCGGCTCAATCTCCTCAAGCTTTGGATGTTCCATCAGAGTGATGAAGCAAAAGGGCTCGCCGCGCTCAAACTTAACCCTGCCAGGCTTCGTCATCTGCCAGTTCATTGTAAATGGGAAGGGCAGCCAGTCGGTCTCGATCAGACCCGTCAACGGTGCGATACCGTGCTTGATATGGTTCGGGCTGCCCGTGGCCCATACACCCCAGCCAGGCGGCGTGCGAAAAAGATACCCCGTATGAAAGGTAACGATGCCGCGCCGGAAATGGCTGCCAGCAAAACTGTCCACGCCCGTCGGATGTTCCTTCGATTGAAGCAGGATCGCGTTTTCCAGAGGTCCGCCATCCCAAACGATTTCGATGTCAAACGGGCATAGAATTTCCCAGCCCGTCGAGTTGGCCATTGTCAGCGGTAGGCAGCGATAAGGATGCCGATCCGGAAACTGGTCCATCCAGCCACGCTGACCCACCCCGGGGCGGATTTCCGGCGCGCTGTCATATATCTGATAGCAATCCAGCTGCATGATTTGTGTCTTCTTCTCCCAGCCTTGACGGCTTGCCTCTTCTTTGCCGACAAGCAGGAATGCTATCAAGCCCCGACGATCTGTTCGCCTATCTCGATCAACTTGGGATCGTATATGAGACAACTTGGCACGAGGCCTTGTTCACCGTTGATGATGGCAAAGAGCTGAAAGCTGACATGCCGGGTGCCCACACGAAAAATCTGTTTATGACGGATAAGGACGGCACCATTGTTCTGATCTCGGCATTGGCTGAAAACCAATTGAAGTTGAACCAGTTACACAAACGGATCGGAACACGGCGTCTCTCCTTTGCGAAACCTGATTTGATGGCGGAGGTTCTCGGTGTAACACCCGGTTCTGTAACGGGTTTTGCACTGGCAAACGACACAGATGGGCGGGTGAAATTTGTATTGGATGCGGCACTTGAAGCCTTCGATGAGGTGAACTTTCATCCTTTGAGTAATACCGGTACGACCCGGGTCAAACTCGCCGATTTCAAGCGGTTCGTCATTGAAACAGGTCACGATTTCGAGGTCGTGGATTTCAACGCGCTCGACTGACCGAGACATTGCGCGCAGATCGTAACCGTGCAGCGGTCTATTTCGGATGAACGACCACGGGCACCGTCTCGTAGCCCATTACGAAATTGGAGAGAACGCGCTTGGGTTCACTGACAAGCTCGATACGGTCGAACCTCTTCAGAATTTCTTCCCAGAGTATCCGAAGTTGCATCTCGCCGACACGGTTGCCCATGCACCGGTGAATGCCGAACCCGAACGAGAGGTGATGGCGCGCGCGCTCGCGGTCGATCCGGAATTCATCGGGATCAGCGATGACATCTTCATCGCGATTACCCGAAACATACCACATGACCACCCGGTCCCCCTTACGAATGGTCTGCCCCTGGAATTGAACGTCTTCGAGCGCTGTACGGCGCATATGCCCCAATGGCGTCTGATATCGGATAATCTCGGAGACCATATTCGGAATGAGGCCTGGATTTGATTTCAGTTTGGCGAATTCGCCAGGGTTTCGGTTCAATTCCACGACACCGGCGGATATGGAGTTTCGCGTCGTATCATTGCCGCCGACGATCAGCAGTATGAGATTGCCGAGAAACTCTTTTGGATCGTTGACCATATTAGCAGTCGCAGGGTCATGGGCGAAAAGCGATATGAAATCGAACGTCTTGGGCTGGGCAGCCCTCTCATGCCAGAGTCCGGCAAAGTATTGATAGCACTCGCTGAGGATGCGATCGCGCTCTTCCCAGACAAGACTGCCCCCGACAGCGGGTGATGCTGTTGCCGCGTCGGACCAGTAAGGCAGCAAATGGCGGTCTTCAAATGGGAAGTCGAAGAGCGTCGCCAGCATCTGCGTCGTCAGCTCTTTCGATACGTGTTCAACCCAATTGATCTCCTCACCCACAGGCAATCCATCGAGAATGGCACAAACGCGCTGGCGGATAAGAGACTCCAGATCGGAGAGCTGCGTCGGCGCAACGGCTGGCTGGACCACCTTGCGCTGAACATCGTGCTTTGGCTGGTCCATTGCGATGAACATCGGGGTCAGAAACTCTTCTGGCTGATCGCCGATGACGATATGTTTCTCCGATGAGAAACGCCGATGGTCGCTGTCAACGGCCACAATGTCCTGGAATTTGGTGATCGACCAGAACCCGCCAAACTCACTGTCCGGACAGTAATGGACCGGTGCCTCGGCCCGCAAGCGCCGGAAGTATTCCCCGTGAACATTTGCTTCATAGAGTTCAGGTCTGGAGACATCAAAGGTCTCCAGCGAGAGTGTCCATGGATCAGGAATTGTCTTGTGCGTCCAGAGCGCCTGTGTGTCTGGCATTGTCTCCTCCAATTCGCCAATTTTCTATGCCGGCTTTGCCGATCTGTGTTCCGCCCCTGACGAGATGTTTTGTGATGAGAAGCGGCTGGCTTATGTCTTTACTGTGCCGAATAATCACAATCAGGGCAACTCTGTGAGGTTATTGGTACGACCTAACTGCGCTAACGGGCCTTGGGCGTTGTGACACCCGCTTGCACCAGACCGCTTTTGCTCCCAAATGGGGCGGAATATCGAACATACGCTTCGCCAAAAGGACCCTGCCATGCCAGCCCCGCCCCCCAATGCCCCCTCACCGACCGAAACGAGCGAAAATGTTGTGCTTGGGTCCGACCAGACCTTCATGGCTGATGTGGTGGAGGAGTCCCAGACCCGACCCGTCATCGTCGACTTCTGGGCCGAGTGGTGCGGGCCCTGCCGCAGCCTGATCCCGATCCTGGATCGCGTGGTCAATGAGAAGGCCGGCCAAGTAAAGCTCGTCAAAATCAATATCGACGAGAATCCAGGCATTGCTGGCCAATTGGGTGTGCGTTCGATCCCGGCCGTGTTTGGTTTCGACAAGGGACGGCCCGTCGATGCGTTCGTTGGTGGCAAGCCTGAAGGCGAAGTGCGCGGCTGGATTGACAAACTTCTAACCGGTACCGATAGCGCTCAGGAACTGGCAGCCGCCCTGGAGGTCGCCGAAAAGGCATTCCAGGATGGAAATATGCCTGAGGCAGCGCAGATTTACGCTGGCATCGTAAGCTCTGATCCGAGCAATCTGAAGGCGATTGCCGGGCTCGCTCGATGTTTCCTGGCAAATGGGGAAGCTGATAAAGCCCGCGAAGTTCTGGACCTGGTCCCAGAAGATCGACGGACTGATCCGGATATCAAAAGCGTGCTCCTCGCATTGGAGTTGACCGCCGATGCGCCGCCGGCCGACGAGTTCACAGAGGCCCTGAACCATGTCACGGCCAATCCTGACGATCACGAGGCCAGGTTCGAACTTGCACAAAAATACATAGCGTCAGGCAAAAACGAACGCGCCGTCGATCACCTCCTGACCATCTTGACAAACAGCATGGAATGGCAGGATGGCAAGGCCAAGGACGAGCTCCTCAAAGTGTTCGAAGCAGCAGGCCCGAAAGACCCAATAACGATTAATGGCCGAAAGAGACTTTCGTCCCTGATGTTTGCCTGAGATCAGAACGGGTTTACGATACATTCGGAGGAATTGAGAGCGAAGAAAGGGCAACCTGAATGCCTCTGAAACAGTATCGTCGGCCCGCCGATCTCCCCCCACAATTGGCTGTGTTTCCACTTGACGGCGCGGTTCTGTTTCCGCGCTGGCAATTGCCACTCAACATCTTTGAGCCGAGATATCTGAACATGATTGACGACACCATGTCGGGCAGTCGGATGATCGGCATGGTGCAGACGGATGGCGGGTCACGCGACATGCCGGACCTTGCCAAAGTTGGGTGCGCCGGCCGTGTGACATCTTATGCAGAAACGGACGACGGACGATATCTGATCACCCTGACGGGCATTTGCCGCTTCACCTTCGAAGATGAGCTTGAAATAAGCACGCCTTATCGCCAGGTGGCAGCCGACTACATCTCCTATGAAGGAGACCTCCGCGAACCCGTCTTGATCGGTGCCCAGGGCCTTCGCAAACAGCTGGAAGTCGCGCTGGAGCGATATGCCGAGGCCAATGAAATCCAGGCCGACTGGGAAGCGGTTGAAAAGGCACCGCTGGAAACCCTGGTCCATGCTTTAAGTTCAGGATGCCCATTTGAACCCATCGAACGTCAGGCGCTGTTAGAAGCGGAAGATCTCGGAGCCCGCTGCGACGCCTTGATAAAGCTACTGACGATGAACTGTAACCCGGAAAAGGAAGGGCCTCTGCAATGAGCGACACAAGCGATGCGCAGACCGCCAAGCCAGATCCGCATATGCTCGACCTGCTTATCTGCCCGGTCAGCCGGGGTCGTCTTGAATATGATCGAGACGCGCAGGAACTGATCTCCAGGAAGGCCGGCCTTGCCTATCCCATCCGCGATGGTGTGCCGATCATGCTGGAAGACGAGGCACGCCAGCTCGACGACAAGCCGTGAGCAACGCCGCCCCCTGGCCAACGGAGCTAAGGTTTCGGAAGACCGCGGGCGAGCTTTATGTAACCTTCGACGACGGACAGTCTGGAACAGTGTCCTACAAGCGACTGCGGGAACAAAGCCCTTCCGCAGACAACAAGGGACACGGAAGTAGCCGTCCATTGCCGAGCCTCCCGGTTCCGGAAACGATTACCGTATTGAGCGCAGAACCCGTCGGTCGATATGGGGTGCAAATCGCCTTTTCGGACGGACACAAGACAGGTCTCTACACCTGGTCGTTGCTCAGGACACTCTGCATCAATGAGAACTGACAAAAATCCTTAACGACGTGTAAAGGCTTATAAGAGAGCATTGTGTCCATTGAAATTTAGTAAGGACACGTGGACACGTCATGCAGTGGGCGGACTGCAACACCAGCCTGAAAGGCAGTCTTACGTGGCGGCTGTTGGCTGCCGCGGTCATTTGTGCGCGCCAAATGCTTGCGGCAACAAAGCCAATGGCCTCCCAACACCTGTTCCTTCTGCTCCTTTCCAGCCCGCTGATCGCGACAGCATCATCTCAAGTCGTATTTTCCGACGACTTTGATGCTGGCGGCGCGAGTTGTAGCGCACTGGCTCCAAATTGGACGAGCAGTGATACCAATCTTGGTGAGATCGGAACATTTACATCAAACTCCGGGGCCTGCTCCCTGTTCACACGCGGCGGCGTTGTTGAGGTGACGAGTACGACCGTCGACCTCTCTGCAGCGATTGGCGCAGACTTGGACGTATGGGTCCAGCAAGGGGCAGACACGTTCAGTGAAAACCCTGACGGATCAGCAGAATCGCTGATCCTCGAATATGAGGATGCAACCGGGATCTGGTTTGTATTGCAGACATTTGACGCAAGCGCGATCGCGCCTGGTCAGATCACACTTGTGAACACCGATCTTCCTGCCGCTGCGTTGCACGCAGACCTGCGAATACGGTTCCGTCAGACCGGAGGATCAGGTGGTCCGCCAGCAAACGGTGGGGTTGGTTTTGACTTCTGGCACGTGGATGACGTGGTTATCACACAAACAGCAGTTCCGCCGCCGCCGCCGCCAACTCCGGACCTGACCGCGAACAGCTGCGATGATTTCGACGACGGCATCTTGAACAACTGGGCAGCCAGCAACCCAATCCGAATTGGAATCAATAGCGACACATCAAATTCCCCATCGAATTCGCTGTTCATTCGTCACGACAACGCAGCGGCCACGTCTGTCGCCATCGATACGAGCAATCTTACCGAGGTGTCCGTGTGGGTTCGGCGAGGAGCAGATGCATTCAGCGAAAATCCGGAAGCTGGCGAGAATCTCGTCTTCGAATATTTCAACAGCGCGGGCGCATGGGTCACGCTTGAGACATTTCCCGGCGGTGGAACCCCGGGAGAGATCTTTGAGCGAACTTTCCCGGCGACGGCGGATTTTCGCCATAGCGATTTCCGTCTTCGTTTAACCCTGGTCACCGGTAGCGGCAGCGATTTCGATTATTGGCATATCGACGATGTTTGCCTCGTCAGCGCCAACCCAGACCTCAATGCGGTCAAAACCGTTGCGATCGTCTCAGACACCTTGCCGGCGACAACTTCACCCTTTTCCCTTCCCGGATCTATTGTGTCCTATGCCATCACCGTCACCAATAATGATGCTGGCCGGGTGGACGCTGGAACCTTGCAGCTGGCCGACACAATCGACCCGAGTGTCGCAATGTTTGTTGGTGACCTGACCGGAACGGGATCTCCGATCCGTTTCGTCGACGGCACGGGAGCAGACATAAGTGGACTCAGCTTGGACTTTGGAGGCCTCGCCGACGGATCTGATGGGGTTATCTTCCGCAATGCATCAAACATCGAAATCGTTCCGGTTCCTCCTTTCGATCCCAATGTGGCGTCTGTTGAACTCAATTTTTCCGGATCGATGAACGGCAATAGTGGCGGCGGAACGCCAACATTCACCGTCGAATTCGAAGTTCGTGTGAATTGAGCAAGTCCAGCCTTCAAACTTAATTGATGGATCAAAACAGGATCTTGGCTTGCCATGGCCAAGTCACCTGCGTATATGGTTTTGCTCAGTTTGCATAAAAGCAACGGTGACGGGTGAGAGTTCCCCAAAATTTGTAGGAAACCTTGAACTACGTACCATTGCGCCCATATTATACTCATATTGAGCATAAGTGCTCAATTTTGGTGACAGAGGAGACGGTTTTATGGCGAGACTGATTGATGCGGGCCCAGGATGCCCCACGCCGAACCCAACCCATCGTCTGCGCGCAGCCGAAGCCCGCAGCCTTGTCTATGATGATGCCGTGCGCCGGGAAACCGACCATCTATATGACTCCGTCAAAGAGTTCATCACCCCAATGGAATGGCCAGGAATTGCGCCTCTGGTGGCTGCCATCAATCACCTGAAACAAGAGAAAAATGCGGTCATTCTGGCCCATAACTATATGACGCCTGACATTTTTCGGCTGGTTGGTGATTTCCGAGGCGACAGTCTGCAACTCGCGCGCGAAGCAGCGAACGTTGACGCCGATGTCATCGTTCAAGCTGGCGTGCACTTTATGGCAGAGACATCGAAGATTCTCGCACCGGACAAAACGGTTCTTATTCCAGATACGAGAGCTGGTTGCTCTTTGGCCTCGTCGATTACGGGCGCGGATGTGGCCCTGATCAAACAAAAATACCCCGGCGTTCCAGTGGTCACTTATGTAAACACGACTGCCGATGTGAAGGCGGAATGCCACATCACCTGTACCTCTTCCAATGCCGTACAAGTTGTTGAGCACATCGCAGCCGAGTTTGGCACAGACCAAGTTATCCTGGTGCCCGATCAGTATCTCGCGCGGAATGTCGCGGCGATGACCAATATCAAGGTCATGACATGGCCGGGGGCGTGTGAAGTGCATGAGCTGTTCACAGCAGAGGACCTGGACCAACTCCGCGAAGCACATCCGGGGGTTGTCATCCTTGCGCATCCGGAGTGCCCGCCGGACGTGCTGGAAGCCGCAGACTATGCCGGCTCGACAGCGGCGCTCGCCAATTATGTATCCGAGCGCGGTCCGGCAAAAGTGGTGCTGCTGACCGAGTGTTCCATGAGCGACAATGTAGCAGCAGAGAACCCTGGCGTTGAGTTTGTAAGGCCGTGCAATCTCTGCCCACACATGAAGCGGATCACGATGGAAAACATCTATGATTGTCTCGTGAATATGGAGCACGAAGTGACCATGGATGAGGACATGCGTGTGCGTGCGAAAGCCGCCATCGATGCGATGCTCGCGCTCCCCAAAATGGAAACACCGCTCGACTTCGAAACGGGTCTCGAGCCGGTCGATATTGAGTTCGTATAAGCGCGCCTGGTTGCGGCCTTGAATCCGCCGCACACTGGCGCAAATATCCCTAACGGATATTCGACCAGAGCGGGAGACAAACGCACCATGGAGAGAACACGCAATCGACTGCTGGCTGGTGTTCTCGCTATGGGCATCGCGCTTCCGGCATCCGCTCAGACCGACATCGTAGGATCCTGGACATTTGAAACGGACCGATATCGCGCTGGCGTGTGCCAGCTCTATGGCACAATGAAAGTGCGCACGACACCAGAAGACGGAAAGTACCGGTGCGCCATAACGGCTGTCGAGGATTGTCAGAATGAAGATCGCTGGGTCGTAGAGCAGACCTGTTCGGCCTACAGAGCGGAGAATACCCTATCTGTTCGCTCCACAATCGTCAGCTTCATCGAAGCCGATGTGAACCCAGAGAATTATGTTCCCGATCATTTTGCCCTGGAGATTGAAAGCTCGGACCGCATGAACGGATCCTTGGTTTCAGCCATTATCGCACCCGTCGAGTTTCGGCGGACCACGGAGGGCATATCGTGACATCAACCAGACTTGCGACTGTGCTGGCTGGCATGACCGCGCTCTCCACACTGGCCCTGGCAACACCTGCAGAGGCTGAAACCAACATAACCGGCGCATGGTCGTTTCGCGCCAACGTCAAAATCAAGGGTTGCGTGCTCACCGGAAACATGACGATTTCGCAGCCAGCGGACAATGGCATACGAACGTGCAGTTTCGTGTCTACAGAAGCCTGTGAGTATGCTCCAGGTGAATCCTGGCAAATGGATCAAGCGTGCCGCGTCACACCCCAGGGTGACAAATACATCATTCGAAGCAAAGTGATCCGTAGCCTGACCCCCGGCTACTCATTGCAGAACTACCTGCCAGACCATTTCGTCGTCGAGCCCGAAAGCAGCAGCCTGATGACGGGGATCTGGCAAGACGCAAACTATGCTGCGCCAGTTGAATTCTGGCGAGATGATAGCCTTCCCGTTTCATGACCCATCCGACCGTTGAGATCATCAAGACCGATGGTGGCAGCGGTCCTGACACGGGTGTGCTGATCATCGGGGCGGGCCTTGCTGGGCTGTTCTTGGCACTGAAACTTAGCCCTCGTCCGTGTACAATCATCTCGCCAGCACCGTTGGGCACGGCGTCCTCGTCAGCATGGGCGCAGGGCGGGCTCGCTGCCGCGCTCGATCCGGCAGACTCCCCCGACGCCCATGCCAAAGATACGGTCGCCGCAGGTGCCGGACTGGTTGATCCCTCTATCGCCAAGCTTATTGCTGAGGATGGACCGGACCGTGTGTTGGATCTGATTGAGCTGGGCGTACCGTTCGATCGAACACCAGAAGGCGCCCTGGCGCTCTCTCTCGAAGCCGCTCATTCCGCACCGCGTGTCGCAAGAGTGGCCGGCGACCTTGCAGGACGCGCCATCATGGACGCCCTGACGATTGCAGTTGAAAAGACCGACTCCATCACGATACGGACAGGTCTTCGCGCCACAGGATTGCTTCAGACCGATGACAGGCGCGTCGCAGGGGTCGCTCTGACCAATAATGAGGGGACGCACACCTCCATCACGGCGGACGAGACCGTGCTCTGCACAGGGGGCAGCGGGGGACTGTTCGAGGTCACAACCAATCCCGCTTCCGCTCTTGGCGATGCTCTGGCCATGGCCGCAGACTGCGGCGCACTTCTATCGGACACAGAATTCGTTCAATTCCACCCGACCGCACTCGACATCAATCAGGATCCGGCACCACTTGCCACAGAAGCCCTGCGCGGCGAAGGAGCTATTCTGATAGATAGTGCGGGTAAGCCCTTTATGGCGCAATACCACGAGCTTGCAGAACTGGCCCCGCGCGACGAAGTCGCCCGCGCGATTCAGGCCGAACGCCTGTCGGGCCGCGGCGCATTTCTCGATGCACGGACAGCTGTGGGAGCCAAATTCCCCGAACACTTTCCAACCGTATTCAACGCCTGCCAGAGCGTGAACATCGATCCGCGGCTAGACCCCATGCCGGTTGCAACCGCCGCGCATTACCATATGGGCGGCATCGTCTCCGATCTCTGGGGACGAACCAATCTGGACGGACTATCTGTCTGCGGAGAATGTGCCTCTACGGGAGCCCATGGTGCCAACCGGCTGGCATCGAATTCTCTCCTGGAGGCCGTTGTTTTTGCTGAGAGAATTTCAAGGCAATTGCGAGAAACGCATGGCGCGGCATCGAAACCGGCCGTCGCCCGCATATATCAGCCCCTCACCGAGGTCATCCGTCAAACATTACGCACAAAGATGGCAACGCAATGCGGCGTGATCCGCTCAGCAGATGGGCTTACGGATCTTCTGAATTGGATATCACAAACAGAAGAAACGTTTGGGCCGGCGAGACCTTTGCTTGCGGCAAAGCTGATCGCGGCAGCCGCCCTTGATCGCAAAGAGAGCCGTGGCGGGCATCACCGCACAGATTATCCGCAGACCGATGATCCGCAGAGAACCTTCATCAAGCACTTGGATGGTAGGATCGAAATAGAGAGAATGTCGATATGAACAGGCCGCCCCCCCTACCCGCCATCATTCTTGATCCCATAGTGCGCCTGGCCCTCGCTGAGGATCTTGGCCGCGCCGGAGATCTAACCACGGACGCGATTATTCCTCCGGACGCAGAACAGACCTTTTTCCTTAACGCACGAAAAGAGGGTCGATTGGCAGGGTTGGATGCGGCCTCATATAGCCTGTCCCTGATTGATCAAACTGTAACTCTGACGACGATGAAATCAGATGGGGACACACTCAAGGCGGGTGACCTTATTGCTCGATTGGAGGGGTCAACGCGGTCTGTACTGACCGCTGAACGCACCATGCTCAACTTTATTGGCCGACTGTCGGGCATCGCAACGCTAACGGCGCAATACGTTGATATGGTCAAAGAAACGGGCGCAAAAATAGTCTGCACACGAAAAACGACACCGGGCCACCGCGCCCTGGAAAAACGTGCGGTCAGATGTGGGGGTGGAACATCGCACCGCTACGGGCTCGACGATGCCATTCTGATAAAGGACAACCATATCGCAGCATGCGGGTCGATTGACGAGGCACTCGCCAGAGCCAAGGCCTATGCAGGCCACCTCCGCATGATCGAGATCGAAGTGGACACGCTCGCGCAGCTTGAAGACGCCCTCATCCATGCCCCCGATGCGATATTATTGGATAATATGCCCACGGATGAACTGAGAGAAGCTGTCTCTTTGGTCAAAGGGCGATGCAAAACAGAGGCGTCGGGCGGCGTGACACTCGACACAGTTCGGGAGATCGCAGAAACGGGTGTCGATTTCATTTCGGTCGGTGCCCTGACCCATTCAGCGATAAATCTTGACGTCGGCCTCGATGCAGCCTGACAATACGTAATGGTGACGAATATCGGAGGTGCACTTTGAGCGACGCGAACGGGCGCAAATCAATTTTCATCACCGGCGGCGCATCCGGAATTGGTGCTGAGACCGGCCGGCACTTTGCCCGCAAGGGGTGGTTTGTCGGGCTATTCGATATTGACGAACTCGGCTTGAGCCAGGTTGCCCGAGACATTGGTGACAACAACTGTGTGACCGGCATACTCGATGTTCGAGACCGAAATGACTGGACCAGCGCCCTTGAGAGCTTCGCGGCCGTCACAGGGGGACAAATGAATGTCCTTTTCAACAATGCCGGCATTGCGCGCCATGGCTGGTTCGAAAATGTTGATCCAGAGGGCTCTGACGCCATGATCGACATCAATGTGAAAGGCGTTGTCAACGGCGTCTACGCGGCCCTTCCACTTCTGAAGCAAACGTCGGGCGCACGGATTGTGAATGTTGCATCGACGGCTGGGTTTGTCGGCTCACCGCAACTCGCCGTGTATTCGGCAACAAAGTTCGCCGTTCGCGGGCTGACCGAAGCACTGGACGTCGAACTGGCCCCCCTCGGCATCAAGGTCACATGCCTTGCTCCATGGTTTGTGGAAACCCCCATCCTCAATGCCGGCGATACCGAAGGGTCGAACCACAAGATGAGCGATCAGTTGAAGGAAACCGGTATGGATGTATACCCAGTCGAAATGGCTGGCGAAGGCGCATGGCAAGCCGCTCATGGCAAGAAAACGCATTATGGCGTAGGCAAGCGCTCGAACCAGGCACGGTTTATGGCGCGGTTTCTGCCGGGTATTCTACGCCGCGGAGTTCTGAAACGGCTGCCGGAGCGACCCTAGCCCTTACGGCGCAGGCGACATCACAGTTACGCTGCCATCTGGAGCCTGACCGCCAGCGCGATCTGCATTGCCCTTTTCAGCCGCCGCAACACGGGCCGCAAGATTGGCTCGCTTGCGCTCTACCGCGCGCTGGGCACGCGCCCATTCGCTGCCACGCGGGAAGCGATAGAAGATATGAGTGTCGATACGGCTTGTGCGAACAAGACCAGCATTCCAGATCGGGTCCACATAGGTGGCATGATAGTGTGTCGCTGAACCGGTCCGACGTTCGTGGAGATCCATCATCACATGCGTCGCGACAGTTTGAGCAGCGTCCCATTTGCGTCCGCGCGGTTTGCGGTCGAGGGCACCGTCGCAGGTAAACGTGAACTGGCACCCCGTAGTACGGGTCGCCCCTTGATAGACAACCTCACAGACTGAATTCGGGAAACGATGGTCCCGCACGCGATTCATGACAACTTCGGCGACAGCAAGCTGACCGGACGTGCTTTCCGATCGTGCCTCGTAATACACAGCCTCAGACAGGCAGCGATGCTCGGCCGCAATGTCTTCCGCCTTGTCGATCTGATTGGGCTCATAGCTAACCACTGAGGACACGGCGATCCCGTCACGGTCGCGCATGGCATAGCGGCTAAGCGCGGCCCGAGGATCGCGTTCCAGGGCATATTCCACAGTTTGCATCCAGGGATGCTGCATCAAGCTTGGGACGGTCTCATCCGCCTTACGGGCGTCCGCAGCCGCACTGGCCAGGGCCAGCGCCTTCGCTTCGGCCCGGAAATCAGCGTCGGTGCGATGGTCTTGATACTGGACAGTAATGGATGGCAGCGTAATGCACACGGCAAACGCACTACCGACGGATACGAAACCGCGGCGCATAACTTCGCGCTGTTCCAGATCGCTCATTTCCAGCCACCACTTCGCCAAACTCTTTCGTCTGGCCTTAACCCGACGAAAAATGTGGGTAAGAGGTTTCCAAATTGTAAACATCACCCAGGCTCCACGGCATCTTAATGGTGGACGAAGTAGAGGCATATTGCATGCCAATCTCGCCCGATGCTCGGTCAAACTCTCAGCGAAATAGTCGCCAAACTCCCATGAAACAAGGAATTTCCTTTAATGGCGCATGACAAATCATTGAGGTTCCGGATAGATTTAGGTAACTCGTCAACGAGTTGAATTCTTAACGCCGCGTTAAACCCATTGGATTCATGACGAAAACTCGAACGCCCTACAGGTCGGTATCGTCAAAATACCAAAAAGAGGGATGAGGCAAAAATAGCACACACCGCCCAATTATTAACCAAAGACAATGACCCTAATCCACGGTTTCCGTTAGGGCAGCATGTGCCGCTGCGAGACGCGCCACAGGAACACGATAAGGTGAACATGAGACATAATCGAGGCCGGCCTTGTGGCAAAACGCCACCGATGCCGGGTCTCCACCGTGTTCGCCGCAAATGCCGAGTTTGATGTCAGCACGCGTGGTACGGCCTCTCTCCGCCGCGATGCGTACAAGCTCTCCGACACCCTCCTGATCGATCGTGACGAAGGGGTCCTTTTCGTATATGCCCTTCTCCTCATAGACCTTAAGGAAACGGCCCGCATCGTCTCGAGAAATCCCAAGCGCCGTTTGGGTGAGATCGTTCGTCCCGAAGGAGAAAAACTCAGCAGAATTGGCGATGTGTCCAGCCTGCAGTGCGGCCCTCGGCAGCTCAATCATCGTGCCGACCATATAATCGAGCACCAAATCGGCCTCAGCAAAGACCGCCGACGCAGCCTGGTCGACGACGCCTTTAAGGATCGCCAGTTCCCGTTCAGTGGCCACCAGCGGGATCATGACTTCAGGCACAGGGCTGTGGCCTGTTTCCTTGGCGACAGCGACGGCAGCCTCAAAGATTGCCCGCGCCTGCATCTCATAGATTTCCGGATAGGTGATGCCCAAACGACAGCCCCGATGGCCGAGCATCGGATTGCTCTCTGACAAATCCGCGGCGCGGCGCTTCAAGGTTGTGGCATCAAGCCCCGTGGCAGCGGCCACATCGGCGATATCTTCATCGGTGTGAGGCAAAAACTCGTGCAGGGGTGGATCAAGCAGCCTGATCGTGCAGGGTCGCTCGCCCATGATTTTGAAGATCTCAGTGAAATCACCACGCTGCATGGGCAGAAGCTTGGCGAGGGCAGCCCGGCGGCCGGCTTCATCCGTCGCGAGGATCATGGCGCGAACTTCTGCAATGCGATCCGCATCGAAGAACATGTGCTCTGTGCGGCAAAGACCAATGCCTTCCGCGCCGAAATTGCGCGCCGTTTCCACATCGCCCGGCGTATCGGCATTGGTCCGGACCTTCAGGCGGCGCACCTCATCAGCCCAAGCCATCAGATGGCCGAAATCGCCCGAAAGATCAGGTTTCGTCATCTTGACCGCACCACTGAGCACCTCGCCCGCCGCCCCGTCGACCGTGATTATGTCACCGGCTTTGACGGTGCGCCCGGCAAAGCGAAACTCGCCCGCCTCATTATCAATCACCAGACCGCCAGCACCACACACACAAGGCCGGCCCATTCCCCGCGCCACAACAGCTGCATGGGAGGTCATCCCGCCTCGCGCCGTTACGATTGCGCGGGCCGCATGCATGCCGTGAATGTCCTCAGGTGAGGTCTCCACACGGACCAGGATGACATCCTCGCCTGTGTCGGCAAGGCGGGCCGCTTCATCGGAATCGAAGACAACTTTACCGACGGCGGCACCGGGGCTCGCCGGCAAACCGCGCACGACAACATCGCGCTCAGCATCTGGCGCGATGGCCGGGTGCAGGAGCTGGTCAAGCTGAGCAGGATCAAGACGGAGGATCGCCTCTTTCTTGGTGATCAGTCCCTCGCGCGCCATGTCCACGGCCAGCTTCAGAGCGGCCCCCGCCGTGCGTTTGCCCGTGCGGGTCTGGAGCATATAGAGGCGGCCATCCTCGATGGTGAATTCGAGGTCCTGCATATCTCGATAATGGGCTTCGAGCGTCTCAGCGACGTTCACAAGCTCCGCATAGACCTTTGGCATCGCCTCTTCGAGGGGCGCGTCTTCAGAGCCAAGCTCATCAGCGCGCACGCGGGAGATGGGAGCTGGCGTGCGGATGCCAGCCACCACATCCTCGCCTTGGGCATTGATCAGAAACTCGCCGTAGAAATCCTTCGCACCGGTCGAGGGATCGCGGGTGAAGGCCACGCCCGTCGCCGAGGTCTCACCCAGATTACCAAACACCATGGCTTGAACGTTCACAGCGGTGCCCCATTCCTGGGGGATATCATTGAGCTTGCGGTACAGGATCGCGCGATCATTCATCCAGGAACCAAAAACCGCCCCGATCGCCCCCCAGAGCTGTTCCTTGGGATCTGTTGGAAATGGCTTTCCCAACTCCTGGTCCACAGCCGCTTTGTACTGAACGATAATCGCCTTCCAGTCATCGGCAGTCATTTCGGTATCGAGCTGGTAGTCATTGACCGCTTTATAATCGTCGAGAATGTACTCAAACGTGTCATGGCCAAGACCGAGCACGACATTGGAATACATCTGAATGAAGCGGCGATAACTATCATAAGCAAAACGCTCGCCCGCCTTCTTGGCCATGCCTGCGGCTGTCTCGTCATTGAGACCGAGATTCAAAACCGTATCCATCATACCCGGCATCGAAGCGCGCGCCCCAGAGCGGACTGAAACCAGCAACGGATTATCCGTATCGCCGAAGCGTTTGCCGGCTGCGTCTTCAAGCTGAGCGAGCGCCGCTTTGACTTGTGCTTCAAGCGCCGGTGGATAGCTTTCCCCACTGTCATAATAGGCCGTGCAAACAGCGGTGGACAGCGTGAAACCGGGCGGGACGGGAAGCCCGAGCTTTGCCATTTCAGCGAGGTTTGCGCCCTTCCCGCCGAGCAGATTCTTCATCGAGGCGTCGCCATCGGCGCTTCCGCCTCCGAATGAGTAGACCCAGGTTTCCTCTGCCATCGCTTCTGCTGCCAGTGACATGTTCTATCCCTCTACTTTCGAGAAGTCCGCGACCTTGCCGAGAGCGTCACGCATCATGGTCAAAATCAAGAGTCGATTCCGCCGCAGGGCAGGATCTTCCGCATTCACTGTCACATTGTCGAAAAATGTATCAACAGGCTGACGAAGCGGGGCAAGCGCGGCCATGGCGGTTTCAAAATCCTCTTGTTCTATAGCGGTTTCGGCGTCGCTCACCGCTTTGGTTAAGGCTGTGTGCAAATCCTGTTCCGGTTGCTCTGTGAGCAAGGAAGTATCGACGTCGCCCGCATAGGTATCGCCGGTCTTCTTCTCTTCGGCTTTGAGGATGTTCGCCGCGCGCTTGTAACCCGCGAGGAGATTCGCGCCGTCTTCAGTGTCAAGGAAGGTCCCGAGCGCTTCGACGCGCTTGGTGATGAGAACGAGGTCATCTTCCCCCAGCGCGAACACGGCATCGATAAGGTCATGGCGCTGTCCTTCATCGCGGAGATGCTGCTTCAGGCGGTCGGCGAAGAAAGAGAGGAGGTCTTTGACTGCGAGCCAAGCAGACTTCGAACTATCGCTCCCAAAAAGCTTGTCATCTGCTTTTTCGATGATTGCGTCGCTAACACGCCCCACGAGGCCTGCTGCTCCAGATGATCGCTCGAGCTCGAAAGCTTGGTTCAGGCTTTCCGCATTGCGGTGGAAATCAGCCTGATCGACAACTCCCCAGTATGCACTTGCAAGCGTGGGGGCGAGGCTGCGTCTGGTTTCATTCTCCAAGACAATCCGCACAACACCCAGCGCGGCGCGCCTCAGCGCAAACGGATCTTTTGAGCCGGTCGGTTTCTCATCGATGGCCCAGAAGCCAACCAGCGTATCGAGTTTGTCGGCCAGAGCGACAGCAATGGAGACCGGCTCGGTTGGGACGGGGTTGGATGGCCCCTGCGGCTGGTAGTGGTCGCGGATCGCGTCGGCGATCTGGGTGATCTCGTTTTGAGACAGACCATCAAGTAGACTTGTCATCCCGGAAGAGGCGGCAGCCTCTATCCGGGACCCAGAATTCTCATGAACCGCTGCTGCGCTCTGGGTCCCGGGTCTCGCCTTTGGCTCGCCCGGGATGACAGGATTGGCGATGCGTTCCAACGCATAATATCGCCCCATAACGCCCTGTAGCTCAGGGAACTCGTAGACCATTTCCGAGACGAGATCTGCCTTGGCGAGGCGCGCCGCTTTTTCGGCGAGGTCAGGATCGGCTCCAACCTTAGGCGCAAGCTCCCGCGCCAGCGCGGCAACCCGCTCCACCTTATCCGCAATCGAGCCAAGCTCTTTCTTGAAATCGATGCTCGCAAGCTTCGGAACCATCGCGTCGAGACCGGTATTCTTATCATTCTCATAGAAGAAACGCGCATCTTCGAGCCGGGCGGAGAGCACTTTCGCATTGCCCTCAGCGATCTTCGCCCCGCCATCCGTGGCCTCAATGTTCGCGACGGTCACAAAGCTCGGCGCGAGATCGCCCGTCTTCGGGTCGCGGACAGCGAAATATTTCTGGTGCGTCCGCATGGAGAGCTTAACAACTTCCGGCGGCAGATCGAGGAAGGCCGGGTCCATCTCGCCGAGCACCGGCACAGGCCATTCGGCGAGGCCGGTCACTTCTTCAAGAAGCCCCTCATCGTCAACGAGTTCGAGGCCCGCCGCGGCGCAAACAGCTGCCGCGCGTTCAGCGATCAGGCCTTTGCGATCTTCCCGCTTCAGCCGCACACGGCCCGACTGCTCCAGCTGGTCGCGATAATCCTCCCAGCCGGTGACTGAGAACGGCCCGCGTCCATGGACGCGGTGACCCTCGGTCTCATTACCGCTGGCGAGACCATCAATCTCGAAAGGCACCACGTCACCGCCGAGCACGCAGAGAATCCGCTGGAGTGGCCGCACCCAGCGCAGGTCGCCCGTGCCCCAGCGCATGGATTTCGGCCAGTGGAAACCACGCACCAGCTCCGGCACGATCTCGGCCACAATATCGGCGGTGGCTTTGCCCGGCCGCTCCATCACCGCAACATAGAAATCGCCCTTCTTCGGATCGGAGCGAACCTCGGCCTGTTCAATGGTGGCGAGCCCTGCCCCGCGCATAAAACCCTCGACGGCTTTCTCCGGGGCACCGACCTTTGGACCTTTGCGCTCTTCGCGGACATCCTCTGATTTCTCCGGCAGTCCGTCGACAACTGCAGTGAGCCGGCGCGGCCCAGAACAGGTCGAGAGCGCGTCAAAAGACAGCCCCGCATCTCCCAAAGCAGCGCCCAGCGCCTTGCCGAGATCGGCTTCGGCCTTTTTCTGCATGCGAGCAGGAATCTCTTCGGAGAAAAGTTCTAGCAGAAGCTGGGGCATGGGCAGAAGAAATCAGATAGATGACAATTCAGTGTTTGGCTGTGCTCGTGCTCTAGAGGCTCCACCCTGCGCGTCAAGCTCCCACCTCAGACAATTCCCTGATGTACAAGGCAATGTCGCATGATCGCTCTTGCTCACGAGCCTTGTGATCGAATGTGCAGCTGACCTCTCCGTGATCGGCAAAGGGGATGCGCGGCGACGCGGCGTGCACATATGGGTCCCATGAGACAGCGCATTCTTAAATCCCTCCTGGCTGTCGCAGCGTTGGCTGCGTCCGCCAGCATCGTCGCCAGTCCGGCCACTGCGGAAATCGTGGTCAAGAAACCGGCTTTCGGTTTGAAAAAACCAGGCGTCGTAATCGGCCCCGGTGGCATCGACGTGCACAAGCCCGGCGTGGTCGTGAAGAAGCCACGTTTGGGCCTCAAGAAAGAACCGGTATTCGCCTCGCGGTCACTGAAGATTGATGCTGTCCGGACCTGCACCTTCCAGCTGAAGGCCGATGCTGCAAACTATGGCTATAAAAGCGTTGAACTGATCGATACCGATATCGAACAGCTCGGCCGGACGAAGTTCGTCATTCATTCCAAAGCCAAGCTGTTTGACGGTTTTGACTACCAGGTCGACGGTTATGAATGCCTTGTCGACCATGGTGAGGTGATCACCACCAGCGAGTTGGCACCGGCCAAGGACTATGGCGCGGTTTTCGGCGGCGGCGTGTTCAAATTCAGGTAGGCGGCCCACCAGCCCAAGAAAGAGCCCGCACGCCGGAAACGGTGCGCGGGTTCAAACCTCCCACCAAACGGATCTTGATATGCGGCTCTTCGCTCATCAGATCCTCTCCAGCTCGGACACAGTTCTGTCCGTAACGTCACCATCCCCGGTATTGAGAGTCGAGGCCGGCTCGAACAGCATGACCTTGCACTCCTCACCCTCGGACTGGGGCAAATGCTCCACACCGCGCGGCACAACGATGAACTGGCCTGCCTCGATCCGCTCCGTCCGGTCGCGGAACTTCATGATCAGCACGCCTTCGATAACAAGGAACAGCTCGTCCTCTTTCTCATGAGAATGCCAGACGAACTCGCCCTGTAGCCGTGCGAGTTTCACATGCATGCCGTTCACCTCGCCGACAATCTTCGGCTGCCAGGGCTCTGAAAAGAGGGAGAATTTTTCGGCGATGTCGACTTTGGAGGGGACCATTGCACTTTACTCCGGCACCGGGCTTTCATGGTATTTGTCCCGCAATGCTGAGACATCCACATCTGTTAGGCCGAGCATGGCACGGGTCGTGTAGCTGCCCCGAAACTTGTCGCCCTCGGTATAGGACCAATCGACAATATCTGTCGCCACAAATTCCAATGTCTGGCCAGTGGTGAAGCGGTCATTTCCACCATTCTCAATACCAACAACGCCGCGCCAATCGTCCGGTCCGCCATTCTCCTGAAGATATTCCACCCAGACATAATCTCGGACGTATTCGTCGCTCTCCTTCGCGATTTTGACGCGAAAAGCATCCTCGCCTGGCTGCGGATCGCGAAAATGCGCCCAGAAAACATCGAGGGTGGACGTGCCCTCGTCCATCGCCGCCTCAAGCGATCGATACTTATAAAGCGGCGGTGTATCCTGCTTGGCAGCGATCTCTGTGACTGCTTCACCAGCGGAAGGCCGAGGGTCTTCGCTTCCTCCGCAAGCGACAAAAAGAACAGGAAAAACAGCGAGGAATGACCGCATCATCCCGCTGCCCCCTGCTGCTCTGCCCAAAGCTCCGCTGCGCCGCGAGCCAGATCCCGCACCCGCGCGATATAAGCCTGACGCTCGGTCGGCGAAATCGCGCCTCTGGCATCGATCAAATTGAAGGTGTGCGACGCCTTCAGCGCATAATCATAGGCCGGCAGGGGCAAGCCAGCCTCGCGCAAGGCATTCGACTGGGTTTCGCAGCCCTCGAACCAGCTACGGAGCATATCGACATCGGCAATCTCGAAGTTCAGACCCGATTGCTGTTTCTCGTTTTCGAGGAAAACATCCTTATATGTCAGTGGGTTAGCACTATCCGGCGCATTAAACGGCAAATCAAAGATCGAATCCTTGCCAAGGACATACATGGCAAGACGCTCAAGGCCATACGTCAACTCGCCGGAAACGGGACGCACATCGAGCCCGCCAACCTGCTGGAAATAGGTGTACTGGCTCACCTCCATCCCGTCGCACCAGACCTCCCAGCCGAGGCCCCACGCACCGACGGTCGGGTTCTCCCAATCGTCCTCGACAAAGCGGATATCATGGACTGTCGGGTCAATGCCGATGGCGTAAAGGCTGTTGAGATAGAGATCCTGAAGATCAGGCGGATTGGGTTTGAGGATCACCTGATACTGGTAATAATGCCCGAGCCTATTGGGGTTTTCGCCATAGCGCGCATCAGCTGGACGTCGGCAGGGTTGAACATATGCCGCGTTCCAATGATCCGGTCCCAACGCGCGGAGCACCGTGGCCGGATGCAGCGTGCCCGCACCAACTTCCATGTCGTAAGGCTGCAGAATCGCGCAGCCCTGCGCTGACCAGTAGCTCTGCAGCGTCAGAATAATGTCCTGAAAACAAGTCGGCTTTATCTCTGGCAGGTCGAAGGGCATTGGAACGATCCCGTGTGAAATATCACCCGTCTGCTAACGCTCGCCGCAGCCCCGCGCAATCCCTCAATCTGAGCCGAACAGACTCTCACTTTGACACCCACTTTTGGCGCGGTGGGTGTTTTAGGGGGATAGATTGGGGTTTTGGTCCGGTTTGGGGACATGGTGAAACTAAGCGCCAGATTCCGATGTGGGTCGAGAGGTTGAGATTTCTGCAATCACAGACTCGCTACAACACCAAATGTCATTTTGTCTGATGAGTCAGCGCCGAAACCTTCAACGCACTTCACTTCTCTGAAGCCTGCCTGCTCAAGCTCATGACGAATGTCGTCCTGCCCGAAATACTGCAACCAGTTGAAGACACTCCAAGTGCAGTCCTTTTCTATGATCATGAAGCGATCAAGGGACACTGCCTCCTGATCATATCGAAACCTATGGTGGAACGCGAAATAGTCATTCGAGGACCAAAAGCCATTCATGAGATTTTGGCCGAACAAAACACGTTCAGCGACATCATCAAACGCAGTCTTCGAATACACATCGAGTATCAACTTGCCACCTTGTACCAGAGATTGACGTATCTTGGTCAACAGCGTTCTGCGCTGAGCAGGTGAGAGTGGACATAGGTCACAGTAGATCAGCGTCACCAAATCCTGTTGTTCCGGAAGCGGATCGTGAAGATAGTTAGCAATGCGATATTCAACGGTGCCGGCGTTTAAGGGCGCATTCCTGCGAGCGTATTCTATGGAGCTCGCAGAAAAGTCTAACCCACGCACCATAGCGCCGCGCTCGGCAAAGCGGTTTGAGTACAGCCCCGGCCCGCAACCAAGATCACAAACTGATTTGCCATTGAGCTTCACAGACTGATCGATCCAATCGACAACGCGTTCAATGGCGTCCGTCGTGCGAGACGCAAGTGCGGTATCTTGGCTCAAATGAGTTTGGAGCATCATCTTTGCGAGATGAGGATCAGTCCAAAGCGTTTCGGCGGTGTAGACG
>JBCBUY010000031.1:0-28979 GCA_039817885.1 Pseudomonadota bacterium
CACACGGCGGAGATGGTAGACTCCCATAGACCTCAAACCCCGACCAATCATCTTTATTGAAATGCCCGTCTTCCGGGGATTGCTCTAGACGCTTACGCCAGTAATTGACATCGCCATACTTTAGGTAGTGATTTTTTTCATTTTTTCTTCGATCAGTTAAGTAAAAGGGGTGGTGATGGGCGTCTAAAGATATCTTTGCACTTGGAATGCCAACTTATAAAATCCAAAAACGAGACTCGTGGAGCCATCTAACCTTCGCCCGATTCAGCGAGCCACACCTATGCCGAGCACACCTCAGCACGTACGTCTTTTATGGTTGAATCTAGAACGAAGGGTAGACGGTAATTTCCAATATTATGGCATGCCACACGCCATTAGTATTTTCAAGTGCCAGAAAGACGACAGCTTGCCTCAATCAAAGTCGGTCTGTGAAGATTAACTCCTTGGATTACCCGATATGAACTTGATGAAAACATCTGCTGGCTCCTCACCCTTATTATCTTAAGTGAAGTGCTCAGCCCGAATATACGTATGCGGCTGACCACGCGCACCTGATCCGATTCCAGACCTCCATACTTCTTCTTCCAGCAGCAATACGTCGGCTCGGTAATCCCCAGCCGTCAGATCAAGTCAGCAACCGGCAAACCAAGCTCAACCTGTTTGCAGGCGGCGACAATTTGCTCAGTCGAGTATCTTTTGCGTTTCATCTGTCAGCTTCCTTATTCAAAGAAGCCGCGGCAAAACTAACACCAGTTTCGAACCACTTTCACCAGATCACGTCGCATCATTCGCACTGGCGTTGCGCGCTTATCTTCAAGCATGCTGATCATACTTATATGGCATCTCAAATGCCACTAATTTCAATTGTTCACCAGCACAAGCCATCCATCTAATGCTTCGAGTGCGCGGAGGAGCAAATCCTATATTTTATGGAGAATTTTGTCTTTTCCTCCAAGTGCCATAAAATTCCTCCGCACTGAATGAGGTTAGGAATTCACCTATTACGGCATTGCATGTGCTACTTTATTGGAGCACTGTGAGGTCGTCGCTTGGGCTTTGTAAGGAGATTTCTTGATGACACAACAGGTCGAGGAAAACTATCATCAGTTCCGAGCCGAAGTGAGGGACTTTCTCGAAGCGAAATTGACCCCGCTCATGCGGCAAGCAGGGCGATTACAAACGAGTGCTTTTCCTGACATTGAACAAGCGATTGAGTGGCAACGGGTACGCAATGCCAAAGGTTGGGGTGCCCCATCATGGCCCAAGGAATATGGCGGAGCGGGATGGGATTTCGCACAGCAACAAATCTTTAGGGAAGAGTCGTTGCGCGCGGGCGCCCCGGGAGAGCACCAGCAAAGTCTGAACATGTGCGGCCCCTGCCTGATCGGTCATGGTTCAGAGACCCAAAAAGCCTATTACCTCCCCAAGATACTCAACGCCGAACACATATGGTGCCAAGGCTACTCTGAACCTGGCGCAGGCTCTGATCTTGCCGCCCTAACTACGTCAGCTACCCCTGATGAAAGCGATTATATTGTGAACGGCGCAAAAATTTGGACATCGAATGCGCACGAAGCCACGCACATGTTTTGCCTTGTTAGAACGTCAACGCATGACAGACCCCAGAAAGGCATCACATTCCTACTAATCGACATGAGCTCTCCTGGAATCACGGTTAAACCCATCCTCAATCTGAACGGGAAGCACGAGCAAAATCATGTCTATTTTGATAATGTGCGCGTGCCTCAAGAAAATCGGGTTGGCGCAGAAGACGATGGATGGACCGTCGCCAAGTATCTATTGGAGTTCGAACGCGGCGGCATGAACGTAGCGCCCGAGCTACATCAAAATCTCAGCGCCACCAGAAACCATGATGCAAGCCTGGTTGGTGACCCCGATTATGAGCGGAGATACGCAGAAAAGGAAATTTCAGTTCTTGCGGCCGAGGCAACAGAGAAACGCATTCTGTCAGCCCTGCAAAATGGCGAGCGGCCTGGCATGCTCGCGTCATTCATCAATGTCGTGACCATGGAGTTGCTTCAAGAGATTGATGAGCTCGATATTGAAAGCCTCGGTATTTATGCCCTGCCTTCGCAACCTGAAGCGCTGATCACCGGGAACAATCAAGAAGCGATAGGACCAGCTTCCGGTATCACGTCGGTTCCACGCTATCTTGACCATCGAGCCGCAACCATCGCAGGCGGATCAAGCGAAGTCCAACGCAACATCATCGCAAAGGCCGTTCTGGGCCTTTAAATCTGGGATTAAAAATAAAAATGAACGTAAAAGACAAGATGATCGTCGTTACAGGCGCCGGCAGCGGTATCGGTCGCTGCATGGTTCGGACATTTATTGGCGCGGGCGCCCGACATGTTGTCGCCGCAGATATCGACCAGAGCAAAGCCGAACAGACGGCTGCAGAGTTTGGAGCAAGTCCGGCACGGGTGGACGTGACTCAAGAACTCGAAATCAGCTCTATGATTGAAGACGTGGAGAAGGAGCATGGTGCAATCGATCTCTTTTGCTCGAACGCCGGATTAGCGATAGGCCATAGCGAGCAGTCGCCAAATAGCGAGTGGCAACTTTCCTGGGACGTTAATGTTATGTCTCATGTTTATGCGGCTCGCCACTTGCTACCCAGAATGATAAAACGGGGTGGGGGATATTTTTTAAACACCGCATCTGCCGCAGGCCTTCTCAATCAGGTAGGGGGTGCGGCCTATGGCGTTACAAAACACGCCGCGGTTGGATTTGGCGAGTGGCTCGCACTGACTTATCGTCACCTTGGCATCAAAGTATCGATGCTTTGCCCGCAGGCGGTGCGAACCCCTATGACGATATCCGCTAGCGAAGGCGGCTCGGGCGGCGTCCAAGCAGCGGCGCAAAACGGCATGATGGAGCCCGAGCAGGTCGCAGAATGTGCTTTACAGGGACTCCAAGAAGAACAGTTTTTGATTCTCCCGCACCCGGAAGTTACGAGCTATATGCAGCGAAAGACTTCAGACTACGATCGCTGGATTAGCGGGATGAATCGGCTCCACCTGGCAATGACGGAAGAGACAAAGTCGAACTAGACCGACTGCGCCTGAGCAAGGCCCATGGCGCACAATGACCGTGCGTTCAGCGCCGGCATAGTTATCGCCCAACGAACCCGGTAAGCCTGTTTGTTATGATGGCTTCGGCATCACCAACAATCGTCTCGACAAGCTCTTTGCAAGTCGGAACATTATCAACGAAGGCACCAGACATGCCGGCTGTCACCATTCCCGCATCGATGTCGCCAGTGCTCCAAGCCTTTTCTTGGTTGGCTCCGGACACGAGCTCATGAACTTCCTGGAACTGACCACCGGCCGCTTCAACTGCGGCCACTTTTTCGGCAATTGAATTTTTGTAGACGCGCGCGGTGTTTCGAAAGCTCCGAAAGATGAGCTGTGTTTGATTTTCGTCCATTTCGACGATTTTTTGTTTAATATCGTCATGAATCGGGGCTTCTTTCGTCGCCATAAATCTCGTCCCCATATTGATCCCATCACATCCAAGTGCGAGCGCAGCAGCCAATCCTTGTCCGTCCGCAATGCCTCCGGAAGCGACGACCGGCACACTCAAAGCTCTTGCCGCAGCCGGGAATAGAACCAAGCCGCCCACATCATGCTCGCCCGGGTGACCTGCGCATTCAAAACCATCAATGCTGATCACGTCGACACCAAGCCGCTCAGCAGCCAAAGAGTGGCGCACAGTTACACATTTATGGACAACTTTAATGCCGGCCTCTTTGAAGCGATCCATAAAAGGCTCTGGGCTGCGGCCTGCCGTTTCAACGATCTTGATGCCGCTTCGAACGATGACATCAACATATTCATCATAATTAATAGGACTGGCGACGACACCGACCGTTAAGTTCACGGCAAATGGCTTATCCGTCATTGATAGACATCTAGCGATTTCTGCTTCCAACCCTTCTGCCGTCGTTTGAGTAAGCGCAGTCATCACGCCCAATGCGCCAGCATTCGATACTGCTGCTGCAAGGTCTGCGTTTCCAACACGCATCATCCCACCGCAAATGATGGGCGCTTCGATTCCCAGTATATCAGTTAGGCGTGTTCGCACGGATAAACCCTCCGAATAAAGTATATCATTATAGCCGCTCAAGAGCGATAAAAGCCGATTCAAATCACATCTACTGGCCTTATTAATGCCTATTAATTTCGCAGTTTCTTGCGCCCGTCCACTGGTTTCTTGAGCTGTCCAGCCCCAAAGTTATGTACCATTTGATTGTAAGGTTTCGGGGACTGGTGGGCGCATGCCAAGGGCTTGATGAGTGCGGACAGTATTGTACTGCTTGAGCCATTTTTCAATGACGATTTTGGCTGACCTAGCCCCCTGAATTGCAGACATGTTTTTGTCCCTGTTTACGCCCGTCTCTGCGTCCAGAAGAATCGTAAGCCGCGATAAATCCCAAACAGCAATCCGACCAGAATCAATCCAAAAACAATTAGAAAACCGCGATAGTGCTCGATCATTTTGGCTTGGGTATTGATCTCAATCTGGCGAGTTGAATCATAGCCATCCGGCATATCCAACACGCCCATGCTGGCAGCATAAGCGTCATAAGCAGCCAGCATATCTGACATGACATCTGGTAAAGTTGCACTCAGGTCATTCGTCTCGCCAGGATCCATAGTTAAATCAAACAGCCGCCAACGGCCGTCGCCGACAGGACGAACACTGCGCGTAATTTTGTAGTCACCCTTATAAAGTGCTGAATTGCCAGAGACTTCAATCGCGCGAATGTCGGTTGAGGTGTACGCACTCTCGGCGTCCCCCCTCAAGACAGACAGCAAAGACCTGCCCGTTACCGGGCGGCTGTCTTCAGGGGCAGGCACCGCGCCTATCCATTCGATCAGTGTTGGCATGATGTCGGTCACCATCGCTGGTGAATGTATGACAGAGGCTTCTATATCGGGACCAGCCACGATCAAAGGCACCCGAATACCGCCTTCGGTCGCATAGAATTTGTAAAGTGCACCAGGGGACGCTGCAGCGTTTGCCCATTCCGGACCGATAAAGCCCCAACTGCCCGGCTGACCAAGACCTTCAAGTTCCACATGATACCCATTCAGGCCCATCCAGGTCGTGAGACGCCAATCATTGTCGCCACTATTCGGTTCAGGCCCATTGTCAGACGTAACCACAAAGATTGTATTGTCATACAGGTCACGCGTTTTCAGTTGATCAATGAAGCGGCCAATATGATGATCCATCGCCTCAAGCATGGCCGCATTCACTTCCATCCGCGCTGCATAGATCTCTTGCTCATCAGCACTCAGATCATCCCAGATTCGAGATCCGTCTGCCATCGGCGCAACTGTTACGCCCCTTGGAATAAGCCCAAGCTCCTGAGCGCGCGCGTGACGCGCAAGGCGCAAAGCCTCCCACCCTTCATCGTAAACACCCTCATAATTGGCAATAAATTCTGACGGTGCCTGAACCGGAATATGGATCGCCTGAAAAGGTAAATAGGCCAGGAATGGTTTTTTGGGGTCTGTCTCATCTAAATACTCCAGCATCTTATCGACAAGAAATTTAGAGGAATAGAAATCTTCCGGAAGGCTTACCTCTTCATCATCTTCCCACCAGGGCGCATCCTTATAATAGGGGATGTAAGCCTTATCCTCCCAATTATCCGCTCCTGAGGCAGCCAATGCAAAAGACCGATCAAATCCGTGCGCGTGCGGCATCTCTTCTTCCGCCTCACCCAAATGCCATTTGCCGCTCATCAACGTTCGATAACCGCTGGCCCTGAGCCGGTCCGCAATCGTTTGCACGCCAGGTTCAAACGCCATTGAATACCCAGGCTCGCCTTTTTGCTCCTTCGGCAAAACTTCTGGAATTGTTGCGACACCCGTTAGATGATTATCGAGTCCGGTCAGCAACATGGCCCGGGTCGGCGAACAAAGCGGAGAGGTTCGGTATTGAGTGAACATTGCGCCTCTGCCGGCAAGCGCATCAATATTTGGGGTACGCGCTTCTCCGCCATAAACGCCAAAGTCCATTAATGCGGAATCATCGACCAGAATGACAACAATATTTGGGCGATTATCGTCTTGCTGAGCGCTTGCATTCAACCCAGTGCACAAGAGAACCGATAAGACCAGCCATCGAAACGCCATTCATTATACCTCCGACAGACTCAACATGACCTTCATCATCTTTACTGCAGTCTCAGTTCCACTATTTTGATTTTGACCTGTTACCAGGCGCCCATCAATCACCACTTTATTCGCGAAGATATCCCGAAAGCCGGAATTTGCTTCAAATACAGCACCCGCAGCACGCAAATCCCGTTCAGGATGCATGGGCGTATGCGTGATACCCAGCTCACTGATTTGCTTGTCCGTCACAGCGGATATGCGCCGCCCTTCGACAAGCGGTGTTCCAGCTTCAGACTTCGCTTGCAGCAAGCCAAGCAAGCCATGACAAACCCCACCGACGACAGCCCCGTTTGAGTAGGCTTTGGTTATTGTCTTTCCAAGCTCTGCAGACTGCCCGAAATCGTATGCGGCCCCCCACCCGCCTGCAAGAAAAATGACGTCATATGCTTCGGCATCAAGCTCAGAAATAGCGACTGAGTCTCCCGTCTTAGCCTTAAAGGCCTCATCGCTCATGAATCGTTTATCAGGGGCTGAGACGACAGGCCATCTGAGGGATTGCGGCTCAATAGGAACATCACCGCCCCCAATACTCGCTATATCAACGTCCATTCCAGAATCGAGAAAAGCATAATAGGGAGCGGTCATCTCGGACGCGAAAACCCCTGTCGCCTTGCCAGAATCTCCCAACGTGTCATGGCTGGTCGTCACAATAAGAGCCCGCTTGCCTGATGCATCAATTGCAGGAAGCTCATAATGGGGATGCAATCCCAAAGCCGTTAAAAGTCGAGGCAGTCCCAGCCGAATAATGAGACCAAGCACAAGCACGCCTATGCACACAGATAGAATAATAGAACCAGACATCTGACGTGTCCTCGATTTAACGAATTGAAACCATAATCCCGCGGCTTGGCGAGACTTTATTGTCGAGCATATCTGTCCAGAGTTGCGCAGCGGCCTCAGGCCCTTCTATCCGCTCGATTGCCACCTGCCCTGAGACTATTTTGGCTAGTTCAAAGCTTGCCTGATTGGCTTTCTGTGCAATGACCCCAGGTCCCCAATCCTGGTTACGTTTGCTGATCTGCGCCGGCGTGAAAAAGAAAGCCGGTGTCGCCCCCGGTAAATCACCAACCGGCGCGCGCGCGTCCCAATGGGTGCCGCCGACCATACAACTGGTCACAACATTCTCACCGAGGTGCATATGAATAGTCTTTGTCAGCGCACTATTCCCTGACATATCGACATAAGCCGATTTCTTTCCGGTCGAGATCCTTTCCTCATCTCCATAGGCCACCACCCGGTCGCAGCAGTTTAGATCTCGAACAAACGCGGCATTTCCAGGAGATGTCAGACCAACCACATCGACCTTTGCGGTCTCATCCTGCTTAATCAGTTGAGCAAGACCAAAACCGGTCTTGGAAGACACAGACCCAATCAGCACCTGTTCCGCACCGAAAAACTCGTTATCTATAAGGTAATCATAAAGAATATAAGACGTACCAAAGAGCGGCACATAAAGGCAGCGCTCATCTTCCAGGTCACCTATGAACTTGGGCTCGCCAACCGTTCGCCTGTACTGATTGTAAAGAGACGGCAGGTCTTTGCGGTGCGTCGAGGCTTCCATAAACGAATCCGGTCTCACCGAGCCAACTGTCAGGATCGCCTGGTTCGCCATGGGGAAAAACCCCCAAAGACGCTCGCCCTTCGCTATCTCCGAAGACTTCGACTCAATGACATCCGCCATTCCCCAAACCGGAACTTGTCCCCAATCACCCTCTGCTGGATAGTACTTCCAATACCCGATCATATCCCCGCTTATGGCATAGCTAACATTGTTCGACGTCAGACCATATTTATCGACACCGACCCGCACCTCTCCATCTTGGAGGGGACGGCTAGGCCTTTCAGCGACAAGCGTCTTTCTAATATCACCTCGATCAACCCAAACTGATTTCACCGGTCCCATATATCCTCCAATATTTTACGATTATCCGCATTACTCACGAGGCATGCTGGACCTTGATCAATAATTTTCCATGGTTGCGACCATCGAACAGCATCTCGAATGTGTCGGGAAATTTCTCTATCCCCTCAACAACATGCTCACGAAACTTTAATTGACCTTCCGACCACGCCTTCGCCAGAAGGGGTAAAGCTTCCGGGACTCGATCCATATAATCTTTCATCGTAAAGCCACGCATCGTCAGGCTTTGAGCCACCATGGTGAGGTAATTGCTGGGGCCCTTTATCTGCCCTTGACCACGTGATTGAGAATTGTACTGGGAGATCCCTCCGCAAACGACAATCCGGCCCCTGTACTTCATCCGAAGAAAAAGCTCATCGAGAATGTCACCGCCGACATTATCGAAGTAGACGTCAACTCTATCCGGCGTAAGCGATTTTAATTGGCCGCGAATATCCCCTGCTTTGTAGTCGATCGCACCATCGAGGCCCAGTTCGTCAATCAAATACCCGCACTTCTCTTGCCCACCAGCAACACCTATCACTCGGGCACCTGAATTTTTTGCGAGCTGTGCAGCGACACTTCCAACAGCGCCTGACGCTGCAGAAACCACGACGGTCTCCCCAGGTTTGGGACGCCCAATATCCATCATTCCAAAATATGCGGTATACCCGGTCATGCCGAGACCCGACAGAAACAGGTTGGGCGGCGCAAAATCCACTGGGATCTTTCGCAATTCTTCAAATGGCGCGGGGTTGTCTGCTGTGAAAACCGCCTTGCTCTGCAGGCCCAGAAAGCCCGTCACCCATTCCCCTTGCTTCAAACTGTTCGCGCGACTTTCGATAACCTCGCCAACACCAAAGGCACGCATGACACCGCCTGGCATTACTGGCGGCATATAGCTGCGTTTATTGGTGATCCAGCCTGACATGCCCGGGTCGACTGAAACCCAGTCAATACGCACAAGAACCTGCCCTGTTTCAAGCGCCGGCGTATCATCATTTGTGACCTTCCAGACATCACGCGCAGGACCAGTGCCCGGATAGTCCATCATCCGAATCTGTGTGGCTTCAGGCCCATGAACCATTCAGTACACTCCCATAGTGGCATGTTACTTGCCATTACATGGAAATATCTCTTGAAGCAAGCAAGGCTGGATGCGGACTTGGCACTCAAAGATCTGCCACAAACTGCCTAAGCGCACTCGAAGCGGATTGCCTTAAGCCATCTAACTCGAGCGATGATAAGAACTTTATTGGCTGATGACATCCTCCTGGCTGCTATCAGATGCCCAACCTCGATCGTCGTTGCATCCACCAACTCAGATCGCTTGTCGGATTACATAGCAAATCCGATCGCAGTGATTTCGGCAGGTCACTTGCAATTACAAGTTCGCTAGGCTTGGGAACATTTGTGACGCGACCCAGACGTCCGCCAGGCCCGCTGTTTTGAACTGTGCAATACGGTCGTGAAAATCAGCTGTTTGAAATGGTTTCAGGAAGACTGCTTTCGTATTGGCCCCGTCGCCGTCCAGTGTGGCGAGGATCGGATCAACATGCTAATCGCGGCTGATGTCGACATCGAATTTCATTCTTGGCGGTGCACGGTCCGGTAAAAGCCGCAGGGCCCTCGCCCTTGCAGAGTCCATTGGCGCTGCTCGTATATTTATAGCAACAGCGGAGGCATGGGATGATGAAATGGCCGAACGGATTGCTCGCCACCAAGCTGAGCGCGGGCCGGGATGGTCGACACGCGAGACACCGCTCGATCTTGTCGTGGAATTCGGTCGGTTGGACGCGCAAATCGACGTGTGTGTTGTCGATTGCCTGACCCTATGGCTGTCGAACCTGATGCATCATGGGCGGGATTTAGAGATCGAAACCAAACGGCTTTGCAAGGCGATCTCGGCCTCAGAAATACCAATCATTCTGGTGTCAAATGAGGTTGGCCTCGGGATCGTCCCTGAAACACCCATCGGGCGTGCCTTCCGTGATGCTCAGGGCCGATTGAACCAGGCCGTCGCGCATGTTTGCGATCGCGTGGAATTTGTCGCGGCCGGACTGCCGTTAACCCTTAAGGGTTGAACGCGTTGGCCAGCCGCTCTTCGGCCCCGCGATTCGCGGGCAACCCGATGCGCAGGTGCGCTGCCGACCATGCAAAGCGACGGACATATATGCCTGCGTGCGCCAGCCGCTCGAAAACGCCATAAGCATCGGCAATTTCGACATAACGAAATAAAGATGTCCCACCGACTGGATTAAGCCCACCTTTGCGGAGAATGGCATCGAGACGAGCTGCCGCTGAGGCAAGTGTCGCGCGCGTTTCCGCCTGCCATCCCCCATCGGCATACCCTCGTACGCCAATCTCCAAAGCTGCGCCTGAAACAGGCCAGACGCCAAGGCGGTCGGCCATGGCCGTGCGGACAGCCTGGGGCGCAATCAAAGCGCCGAGGCGTAAGCCTGCAAGGCCGAAAAACTTCCCCAAAGATCGCAAAATAATGAGACCATCGACGCCGCCTCGGGACGCGAAACTATGGGCTGGCAACAAGTCGGCATAGGCTTCGTCCATGATCAACCAACCGCCCTTGACCGCGAGAATAGCGCGGGCCGCCTCCAGCGCATTAGCGTCTGAAAGACGGCCATCGGGATTGTTGGGGTGGGTGACGACGACACCATCCACCTGGCTTGCAAGGCCGAGCGGATCGGGGGTCTCAATCACCTCAGCCCCAGCGCGATGCCAGACTTCAAAATGGTCACCATAGGTCGGTGACAGGATGGCGACGCGGCGCAGCCCAATGACATCGGGCAAGAGCCGGATAAGCAGTTCGCTGCCGGGTGCAAGGAGGAGCGTATCCGGCTGAGCACCAATGGCTTTTGCCATATTTTGCCGGCATGCCTCGTAGAGCGCACGTGTAGGCAGGTCCGCGAGCGCGGCTTCTGAAAGGGACCTATTGGGATAAGGCCACGGATTGATACCGGTCGAGAGGTCGATCCACGGCTCGGGCGCGTTCGGATAGGCCGCACGCATGGCATCGAGGGCTCCGCCATGGATGAGGTCCACGGTCATGGCCTCAGGCACCACGCCAACACGATCAGGAGCAGCGCACTAAGCGCCATCGCGCGTCGATAGAGGGCAAGGCCCGCGAACATATCTTGACCCGTTGGATCCGGGGCACCAGCGTTGAGCCAGGGCTCTTCGCTGGTTTCACCTCCATAGGAACGAGGGCCAGAAAGCCGTATGCCCAGCCCACCGGCCATAGCGGCTTCGGGCCAACCGGCATTCGGCGAGCGGTGGCGGCGGGCGTCGCGGGCCATAACCGTGAAAGCCGTCGGTTTCAGGCTGGCTGCGGCGACGAACAGGCCGGTCAGGCGTGCGGGGATGAGATTGGCCGCATCGTCAAGCCGGGCAGCGAAGCCTCCGAAAGCGGCGTAGCGTGTATCGCGGTGGCCGAGCATGGAATCTAACGTATTGATCGCTTTGTAGGCTGCAAGCCCTGGCAGTCCGAAAAGCGCGCCCCAGAATAGCGGTGCGATCACCCCGTCTGAAGCGTTCTCCGCAAGGCTTTCGAGGCTCGCCCGGGCGATCCCTGCGCCATCAAGTTGATCAGGGTCGCGCCCGACAATCATCGAAACGGCTGTGCGGGCGTTTTTCATATCGCCGCCGGCGAGCGGATGCGCGACGGCGGCGATATGGTCGGACAAGCTCCGCGATGCGATGAGGCTGGACGCGATAAGCGCTTGCAGTGCAAAACCAGCAAGCGAATGGCCGAGAAGATACGACAGCCCCCAAGCAACGCCAGTTGCCGCTGTGACGATCATCAGTGTGGTGAGAGCGCCCGACACATAGCGCATGGCATGTGCCCATTCCGGGCGGTTTAGCGTATTGTCCAAAGCTGTGATCACAGCGCCTACCCACACCACAGGATGGCGGATGCGCCGGTAAAGCCAGTCCGGCCAGCCAAACGACGCCTCCACCACCCAGGCAAACAGCATCAGGGCGGCAGCACTCATGGCGCATCCGGAGTCCAACCGATAGGCCGCGCGAGGCCCAGCAATCCATCGATATCAACAGCCGCCTCCACGCCGTCCGCTAAGTCGTCAAGCGCGCGCTCGACGGCGATTCCGTAGTTGAAAGCTGGATCCGCCGAAGCGCCAATCCGTTCGAGCCATGCGCGGCGAAAGCTATCGCTGGCGAAAGCGCCGTGGAGATAAGTGCCCTCAATGCTCCCATTCGCACTGCGGGCCCCTTCGGCGATGCCGTCAATGACTGAGAAAGGCCGCCCGGTGTCTGGCCCAGTCGTTCGTCCCATATGGATTTCGTATCCGCTTATCGCTTCGCCGGACCGGGCGCAGGCCGCCCTGACGGGTGCCACCCGCTTCGCGCCCAGCATGACCGTGTCCACGTCCAGGAGCCCAAGCCCGGCGGACTCGCCCGGCGCGCCATCGACGCCCTCAGGGTCGGTAATGCTGCGGCCCAGCATCTGATATCCGCCGCAGATGCCGAGGACACGACCGCCCATGCGGGCATGGGCAACAATATCATTGTCCCAGCCCTGCGCGCGTAGGAAAGCAAGGTCGCCGAGTGTCGATTTTGTCCCGAATAGGATGATCATATCAGCGTCGCGTGGCAGCGGTCGGCCGGGCGGTATCCATTGGAAGTCGACGTTCGGTTCCAGTTTCAGCGGGTCGGCGTCGTCGAAATTTGCAATCCGCGACAGCATGGGGGCTGCGATCTTGAGTTTACCTTGCTCCGGTTTGGCGACGCGGTTCAAGACGACAGCGTCTTCCGCAGGCAGGCGCGCGGTGGCCGGCAGCCAAGGGATCACACCGAAACAGGGCCAGCCTGTGCGGGTTTCGATTTCCGTTACCCCATCATCAAAGAGGCGCGGGTAGCCCCGGAACTTATTCACGAGAAACCCGCCAATCATGGCGGCGTCTTCTGTCGCGATGACCGTCTTCGTCCCGACCAGGCTGGCGATCACACCGCCGCGCTCAATGTCGCCGATCAGACAAACCGGCACACCGGCGCGGCGCGCAAACCCCATATTCGCAATGTCGCGGGTGCGGAGATTGATCTCTGCAGGGCTACCGGCACCTTCGACCAAGATCAGGTCATGCTTCGTCGCCAAGCGTTCAAAGCTCTCCATCACGGCCCCCATCAGCCGGTCTCGCTTGGCCATGTAGTCCACTGCTTCAATGGCTTGAACCGCTTTGCCATGCACGATGACTTGCGAGGTTCGATCCGTTTGCGGTTTCAGGAGGACGGGATTCATATCGGTATGCGGATCAAGGCCGGAGGCTTGGGCTTGCAACGCCTGCGCCCGACCGATCTCACCGCCATCAGCACAAGCAGCAGCATTATTCGACATATTCTGGGGCTTGAACGGGGTCACGCTCAGGCCGCGCCGGCGGGCGATCCGGCAGAGCGCGGCCGTGAGGACGGATTTGCCGACATCCGAGCTTGTACCCTGCAGCATAAGCGCTTTCGCGCTCACAGAGGTCCGTCCATATACACAGTGAGGCCGTCGACAGACGCGCGAATGCCGTAAACGTTTTCCAGCCGCTCAGCGGTGAGGGTCTCCGACGGAGCGCCATCGGCGATGATGCGTCCGTCTTTCATCCAGATGAGCCGAGAGGCATAGCGCGCGGCCATTTGAATATCGTGCAGCACCACCAGCGCTCCGCCGCCTTTCGCGACATATTCAGCGATGAGATCGAGAATACGAAACTGATGGCGCGGATCAAGCGCTGCGGTCGGTTCATCGGCGACAAGCAGCGGCGCGTCGGCTGCAAAGGCGCGAGCACAATGCATGCGCGCCAGTTCCCCCCCTGAAAGCGTGTCAGCGTTGCGGTCAGCAAGCGAGGTGAGGTCGCACGCAGCGATCGCCCGATCGACGGCTTCCGCATCAGCGGTTCCAAGCCGTCCAAGCGCGGCCCCATGGGCGAACCGACCGAGGGCGACGACATCACGCACAGTATTCGGCCAAGCTAGCGGACGAATTTGCGGAAGATACGCGACGCGGCGCGCGCGCATCGCAGGGGTCAGGGCCGTTATATCGTCACCGCCCAAGGTTGCTGTACCGAGAGACCGAGCTTGTAGCCCCAGGCTCGCGCGGATGAGGCTGGTTTTTCCAGCGCCATTGGGTCCCAGCAAAGCGACGAATTCGCCAGGCTTCAAGGACCAGCTCGCCGCCTCGACGAGTACGGCGTCAGTTGCTTTCAGGGTCAGATCGCTGGCGACCAGTTCAGTCATGGACGGCCCGCCTTCGCATGGCGATCCAGACAAATACCGGGGCACCGATAATCGCTGCGACGACCCCAAGCTTCAACTCATTATCCGTTGGGATGGTCCGTACGCCAATATCTGCGATCACCAGAATAAATCCGGCCAGAAGCGCCGATGGCACAAGCGATCGCGCTGGGTCATGACCGACAAACGGTCGAACGAGATGCGGGGCGACAATGCCGACAAAACCGATAACACCGGCAAGCGCAACAGACGCGCCGGTCGCGAGCCCGGCACCAAGCACCGTCGCGATGCGTTGCCTGGCGAGGTTGAGGCCAACGCCGCTCGCCGCCTCTTCGCCAAGCGTAAGCGCCGACAACCCCCGGCCCGTGAACAGCAAAATAGCGCTCCCGAGGACCAGAAAGGGTATTGCAAGGATGATTTCATCGAAGCTCCGATTTGCGACGGAGCCGAGCATCCAATTGACCATATCAGAAAGAGAGAACGGATTGGGTGCCATGTTCATGAGTAAGGCCATTAACGCGCCTGAAAAGCTCGAAAGACCGACGCCGATCAGGATCAGGGTGACAACCGATAGCCGGCGAACGGCCGCAAGGGCCAATATCGCCGTTGCGCCAAGTGCGCCGAGAATAGCAGAGATCGGCATAACCCACGGGCTTAGGCTGACGAGACCGTAATAGAGTGAAACCGTAGCCGCCAAGGAGGCTGTCGCGGAAACGCCGAGCACGCCTGGCTCGGCAAGCGGATTGCGCAACAGTCCCTGAAGCGCTGCGCCGCTAAGCCCCAGCGCCGCGCCGACAAGAAATGCCGCTAAAGCTCTAGGGAGTCTGATCGACCAAACAACCAGCCGGTCGCCAACTTCCGCGCCACCGAACAATGCCGCAAGCACGCGCTCAGGCGCGAGAGGGGTCGAACCCAAAAGGCATGCTGCGAAGATAGCGACCAGGCAGAGCGCTGCAAGGGCGGGCGTTAGCCACCGCATCCTATTGGGCGTGTAGATTTGTGACGTCGCGCTCACTGTTCAGCGCCGTCTGCCAAAGCTTCGATGGCGTCAAGGATGAACCAACCGCCACAGGCGGTCCACGCGCCCTGGAGCGGCACGGTTCCCGGTTCTGCAAGTTGCGCTCTTGCAACGGGGTGCCGAGAGGCGCTCCAGGCGTCGGGGTGATTGGTGAGCGTCTCAAAAAAAGCAGCGGCAACTAGGTCAGGCTGCTCATAAGCGAGCCGTTCGAGGGGGAGTGATCCCCAGCCCGGACGCTGTTGGAAGTTTTTAAGCCCTGCCGCCATCAGCATGTCATGGACAAGGGAACCTGGCCCTGTCGTGACACCGGCCGGGGTCATGTAAAGCGCAACATCGCCTGTCTTTCTGGCGCGGACATTTGCAAGACGCGCTCTGAATTCATCCACCAGCGCTTCGCCGCGCTGCGGGTGACCAAGCCCGTCCGCCATGTGCAGGATCAGGTTCGGGATCGATCCCATCTCTTCGCCATCCACATTTGATGCCCAACCAACCTGCAGGACAGGAACGCCAGCACGCCCAAAGAACGCCGCTGCGTTCGGCCCACCTCCATAGCTGCGGACCACAAGATCGGGCTTCAAGATAAGAACGTCTTCCGCGATGGGGCGGACTGTCGGCACGCCGACCGCCGCGTCACGCATATAAGAAAAATCTTTCACCGCGTCGGGCGAGATAGCGAGGATCCGCGACCGGTCGGCGAGCTTCAGGACGTATTGGTCCGCACAAAAATCAAGACTGACGATCCGTTGCGGTCGTTCGGCAATCTTATTGACCTCCGCATTACCTTGAGTGCTCGCTCCGCACGCCGAAACAAATAGGCTGCCGGCAAGACATATACTTGCCGCCAACACTCCGAGCATGTTGACCGACTGTCTCATCAGAACCTTGCGCGTATGCCCCCAAAAGCTGAGATGTCCGGGGTGTTGAACCCGCTATTATCTTCGTATTCGGTATCGGTGACATTATCGATACGCGCGAAGACGGTTATGATGTCATTCAATGCGTAATCCGCCCGGAGATTCAGCAAAACGAATTCGTCAAGTGGATCACCGAAACTCTCCGTTTCATCACCATTGACGATCAATTGGGCACCGACATTCAGCTTGTCTGTCGCTGCCCAACTCAGATCGAATGTGGCCCGATGCTCTGGGCGATTATCCAATTGTATGCCCGTCGCCACGTCCACTGCTTCAAGGTAGGTGTAGTTTGCTTCGAATTGAATGCTCTCCAAAGGCCTGGCGTTCAGCGTGACTTCGACGCCTTCAATGCCGACTTCGTCTACGTTGAAGAAGGCTGGTGCAAAGGTCGGGAGAACGAACTCAAAAGCGATAAGATTATCAATATCGGATTGGAAGTAAGTAACTCCGAACACCGTTTCGAACAAAGGAACTGCTTGTTGAACGCCGATATCCCATCCCGTTGATGTCTCAGGGACAAGCGCAGGATCGAGCGCGGCTGTCAAAATCGCATCTAGATTATTCGCATTGGCACCGAGTTGCCCCGGCGAAGGCGCGCGAAAGCCCTCAGAATAGCTGCCGCGTAGGATCGTTCCCGTATGGTCTATCCGAATATTTCCAGACGCGTTGGCGGTGGTGGAGTCGCCAAACTCAGAGTTGGCGTCATGACGCACGCCGGCGGTAAGGTCGATCCAATCCGTTGGCCGAACACGGACGAGGCCATACCCCGACGTCTGGTTCACCTCTTCAGCGAAAGAGACGAAGGCAATAGGCACGCTAGCCTCGGCTTCTTCGCGTTCTGCCCCAACAACAATATCCAGCCAGTCCGTCGCCTGAAGTGCACCTTGATACTCATAAGAGAGGCGTTCACCGTTTTGCAGGAAGGTCACTTCACTTGGAATCCCATCGCCTTCATCACCGCCCTCATCGTTCAGATTGATCGAGTCCAGGGTGGAATAAGTGATCCCAAACCGGTTGCTCAAGCGGCCGTCCAGTGCTTCATGTGTCGCGAAAGCAGCGAAGTTCAGTTCCTCGGTATTGGAAATAGCAAAATCAGTGGGGAAGCCGTCAAAGTCGAGCTCGCTGTCAGAATACCGAATTACGCTGTCAAAAGTCAGTGATTCAACCGGTTTGAACGCGACACGCGACGAGACGGTAAGGTTCTCAAAACCGTCATCCTCGTCATTATCACTTTGAGCCGAGAAACCATCCGTTGTCACGCCACTGACTGTGAGGCGGCCGTTCGCTTTTTCATTGCCCCCGAGAATAGTGGCGTGTCCGCGAAACGTGCCGAAGGAACCACCCTCAAGGCTTGCTGAGCCGCCCAGACCCTCAGCTCCAGACCTGGTGACGATGTTGACCACCCCTCCAATGGCGTCAGACCCGTAAATGGTCGACTGAGCGCCACGGATTACTTCGATGCGTTCCACGTCGCTCGTATCGAAGTTAGCAAAGTTGAAACCGCCGCTTGTGGCAGCCAAATTGTTCAATACAATGCCGTCTTGCACAACGAGGGTCGTGTTGCTGGGTGCTCCACGCAAAAAGACAGTGGATGTCGTCCCAATCGGGCCTGACCGCGATGTCTGAACACCTGGCACAAGAGCGAGCGTATCAAAAACTTGAACCTGCTGCCGTGCTTCAATGTCTTCTGCTGTTATGACAGTAACCGACTGCCCCAACTGATCGAGCGGCGTTTGAAATCGCGTACCGGTGACAATGATTGCATCAAGGCGCTCATCGGCTTCATCGACCGCGGAGCCGGGATCGTCTTCGGTTTGGGCATTTGCAATTGGTCCAACAACAGTCGAAATACCAAATGAAAAAACAACAGCACCAAGAAGTGCGGACTTATAGCTCATAGGGTTTCCCCTCCAGCGCCTTGCCGCCCGGTGGTATGGCGCGCTTCAAAACGACGTCACTGGCCCCATGAGTGCTTGCATCCCATGCGGGCGGCCAGGCCCTTTTCAGGTGTCGTTTCAAAGGTGAGGCCCAGATCCCTGCGCTTTTGCGCATTACCGGCCTTCCTGCCCGCTGAGAACTCTTCCCGGCCTCCGGACGAACGACGCGATGGCAGGTTTCCTGGCTCGCCGATCATCGCATCTGGCCGTCTTCCCAGAACCAGCGCCCTAAAAAGGGTCCTAATCCCAGTGACATATTGGCCATCAACTTCCGGCTGACAGTTGCGGGTACAGCACCGGATTTTCACCGGCTTCCCTCTTAGCCCCAATGACGAGGCACCATCTAATGTTCGGATATCTTAGTGAGCTGTGTCGGTCAACTTACGATCGACGGTTAATGAGCAAGCTGGCTCAGCGGCGTAGAACCTCATTTCGCGACCATGTTCGTTCTTGCCACCCAAGCCGCTCCAACTCTGCATCATAATGCACTTCCATAGGATAACCAACGCAAAGGTACGCAACCAAGTCCCACTCATTCGGGACGTCAAGAATCGCATTTATGGGACTCGGGTCAAGGATTGAAACCCACCCAACGCCGATCCCTTTGGCTTTTGCCGCAAGCCAAAACGTCATTATGGCACAGACCACTGAGTAATGCAGCGTTTCAGGCATCGACTGACGTCCTAGCCCCCCACCTTTTGTCGTGCTGCAATCACAAAAAACGGCAAACTGAACTGGCGCTTCTTTTAAACCTGCAAGCTTTAGACTGTCATAAAGTTCCTTCTTGTCGTCCGAGATAGCGCTTCGGGCCTGCAGATTGGCTATTTCGAAATTAGCTCGGATTTCCTTTCGCAGCGTGTGGTCCTCGACCTTAATCCACTTCCAAGGCTGGCTGTTGCCCACAGACGGTGCCAGCTCAACCAGTCGAAATATCTCATCTAACACCCGTTCATCTATCTGATCGGTGCGAAAGCGGCGCACGTCGCGACGTCGAGCGACAAGCTCTTGGAAAACGTCAAATTCGGAGGGGGCATCACCGACAGTGTGGGTCAAAAATCTATACCTCTTTGCGCCTTAATTCCGGCATTGTAAGGGTGCTTGACTTCGCGCATTTCGCTAACAAGATCAGCGTAGTCGCAAAGTTCGCGCTTCGCATCGCGCCCCGTGAGAACCACACTGGTGCGGTTTGATCTTCCTTCAAGCGTCTCGATCACAACTTCTATGCTGAGATAGTCATAGCGTAGCGCGATATTGACTTCATCGAGCACGACCAGATCATAACTACCACTCTTTATCATATCCCCTGCTTGGGCGAACGCGGCTTCCGCAGCTGCTATATCCCGGTCTTTGTCCTGAGTGTCCCAGGTAAAGCCTTCACCCATAGTGTGCCAGTCGACGGTATTGAAGGCATCTACCGATGCGAGCTTTTCGAAGAACTGCCGCTCGCCAGTGATCCATTTGCCTTTAATGAACTGAACAACGCCAACCTTTTGACCCCATCCGAGCGCACGGATGATGACGCCGAAGGCCGAACTGGATTTGCCTTTGCCGTCGCCTGTGTGGACCAGCACTAGCCCGCGCCCCGGATCTGACGCTTCGCCAGTCTTGCGCTTTTGCTCAGCCTGCAATTTCTGCATCTCGGCCTTGTGGGTGTCAGCATCACTCATGGGGCGCTCCTTGTTCAGCAGACATGGTGACGAAGTCACCAAAGTCGATCTTCGTATCGAAATCGCCTGCCGTTTTGCCCGTCGCGAGCGCGGCCTTGATCACACCGGCATGCGTGACGATAAGGGTTGGTTTGCTGGCCTCGCGCCAGTCCTTCAGCGCGGCCAAGGTCCGGGCGCGCAGCATGGCTACGCTTTCCCCGCCATGGGGCCTGGCATGCAGAAAGTCGGCGGCCCAAGCGTCAATCTCAGCCCTTGGAATATCGGACCAGGCACGACCTTCCCAGGTGCCAAAATCCATCTCGATCAGGCGCGGTTCGGTCTCGACTGCAAGCGAGGCCTGCTTACCGATGAAGTGTGCAAGCTCGGAGCAGCGGACCAGTGGGCTCTTGACAATGCGTGTGTAAGGCGGCAGCGCATCGCACACCATTGTTGCCTCCTTCTCAAATGTTTCGGCCACACCGAGGTCGGTCTGGCCATAGCAAATACCAGGCTCAACCGCCGGGGTCGTGTGGCGAAGCAGGATCAGACCCACGCGACCAGTCCCAAATAGAAGCCGATCTCACTAGCCTGTTGCACCGCGCCCAGCGTGTCGCCGGTATAGCCACCGAGCTTTCGTTCGAAGAACAGACGCATCAATACATGTCCCATCGCGAGCCCGCCCATCCCCCACGCTAGCACTATTGGAGGCTGGAAGATGCACCAGATGGCGATGACCGCGCCGCTGATCATGACTGCCACGACGAGGCTGACCGCTGACACACCGCCCGCCACCGGCTTGCCCGTCCCTTCATCGCGAACATACCGACTGGTCGCGATCACGAGCACGCTAGACAGCCGGGACAGACCGTGACCCGCGATAAGAGCAGCCACCACAAGGGTAACCGGCAGCGCCATCAGCGCTGCAGCCTTGATCGCCAAAGCGATGACCAGCGCCAGGGTGCCATAGGTCCCCAGCCTGGAGTCCTTCATGATCTCCAGCGCTTTTTCCCGCGAAAGTCCGCCGCCGATGCCATCAAAAGTGTCGGCCAGACCATCCTCATGGAAGGCACCGGTGATGAGCAGACCCGCAGCAATGGCGAAGAGAACGGCAACCAACGCTGGAAACACGGTGGCCGCGGCGAGAAAAACACCAGCGCTCACTCCGCCAACCAGAACACCCACAAGCGGGTAGTAGCGCACCGCCGCCGCCAAGCGCTGTGGCGAGTAGAACGCGCCGGACGGCACTGGCAGGCGCGTCAGGAACTGAATGGCCAGCAAAAAAGACGCGCCCTCGTTCTTCATGCCGGGCCGCTGATTTTGGCACTTTCAAAGCTGGCCATGTTCCTTAGCATCGCGGCGGCGGCTTTGACCAAGGGAAAGGCCAGCAGGGCACCCGTGCCTTCGCCGAGGCGCATGTTGAGGTCCAGCAGAGGTTCAGCGCCAAGGGCGTCGAGGACAATCCCATGCCCAGCTTCCGCGGACCGGTGGGCATACACAAAAGCAGTCTCGGAGTCCGGTGACAGCGCACGCGTGCAGAGGGCCGCCACACCGGCGATAAAGCCGTCCACCAGCACCACGCGGCGGGTCTCCGCGGCACCCAACATCGCGCCGGCCATCATGGCGATCTCGAAGCCGCCATACTCCACAAGCGCTGTGCGCGCGTCGAGAGTCGCCTCGGTTCTGTGCGCTGCGGTGTCGAGCAGGCTTCGCTTGCGATCCAATCCTACATCATCAAGTCCGGTGCCCCGGCCCACAAGGTCTTCCACGCCGCGCCCGATAACCTTTGCAGCCACGAGCGAGGCAGAAGATGTGTTGCCGATCCCCATGTCTCCGAAGCAGACGACATCCGCATGAAGACCGCGACCGATCTCCAGCCCAGCCTGAAGCGCCGCTTCCAGCTGCGCTTGATCCATAGCAGGCCCCTCAACTGCGTTCTGTGTTCCAGGGGCCATCCTGCGATCAATGAGGCCAGCATGCGCGATTGGCTCGCCCGCCACACCGGCATCGACGACGGCAATAGATGCGCCCACAGACGCCGCAAACACGTTGGCCGCAGCGCCGCCGGCCAGGAAGTTGAGCACCATTTGCCGCGTCACGGCTTGCGGATAGGCAGACACCCCCGCTGCGGCCATGCCATGGTCCCCTGCAAAAATCGTCAGCGCACAGGTCTCGGCCTGCGGCGTCAGTGTACCCTGAACACGGGCGATAGTCGCCGCAAGCGCTTCCATTCGCCCAAGCGAGCCCACGGGCTTGGTTTTTCCGTCCAACGTGGCGGCGAGTTCAGCGTCGAATTCTGAAGGAGTCCTGTCCATGGCCTGCCGCAATAGCGATGCTGCCGGTTTTGGCAAGAGAACAGCGTGGAGTTTCAGCCGGTCGTCTCGTCCAGGCGCCATCGATCGATGGTTTCTGGCGAAAGCGCCAGCGACCGCTTCTGGGCAACAACGGTCACCTACTCTGATGTCTGCTCTGAAGCGACTTCAGGCCCCTAAGGGAGCGCTACGACTTCATTGGCTGTGAAGGCCAGATACGGACACTCGCTCCTAGAGCAAAATGGCGCTGATCTGCACGGGTAAGTTCCGCATGCGCGGATTGCTGCTACTGAGGCCGCATTTAACAAAGCGGACGCCATGGTGAAGAGCGGCGATTGCGATCTCATTTTGCTGGATGAAATTAACACCGCTCCGCACTGTGATTACCTCAGCACAGAAACAGTAATTGACACCCTCAAAACAAGATCAAATTGCGGGAGCGTCGCGTTCACAGGTCGCGATGTGAAACCAGAACTTTGCGAGCATACTGATATTATGAGCGACATGCGCGAGGTAAAACATCCGCTGAAAACCGGTATCAAAGCGCAGCGCGGCATAGACTTTTGAGAGACGTTTCAGGGCACACTATTTAATAATGTACATCTTGCCTGTCTGCGGGTCTCGATAGACTTGCCCGACCGCTTCAAGCCCGTCGCCACTCGCATCCGCCGATGCGGGCAATTCAGGCAATTCCGGTCCAAGGTCAGCATCTTGAATGACCAAAGGCTGGCCATTGAAACTCGCCAGCGCTGCGATCAATCCAACAGCAAAGACTAGCATCAGATCCATCAGGTTCGGCAAGTTTCCAACATCCGCCACATGCATATCGCGATCAAAACGGGTTTGGCTGAAATCACGCATTCTTGGCCTCAAGCTCTGTTAAAGCTGCATCATATGCCCCACGCCGAAACCGACCGATCAACATCGCCAGAACGCCAATGAGCAATCCGAGCACGGTCGTATCAAAAGCAGTTGTGATCGCTGAGGCGAGCGTTGCGAAGTCACCATTGCCCATGGCCGAAATGCCAGGCCCTAGAGGGATAAGTGTGCCCATTAGTCCCAATATCGGACTTATGCGAGCGATAATATCAACGCGCGTGATCCGCTTTCGTGCAAGCTCATTCAAAGGCTGAACGCCCAATGATTTGAATCTTTCAATACCGCCGAACCGCTCACCAATCGCAACCCCGATGTCCAGCACGATCAAACAAGTCAAAGCCAAGAGCGCAGCGATCACCGGCCACAGTGATGCATCGACAAGCGCATGTAGGATGAAAGACAGATAACTCATATTTGCGATCGCCGCCCAAGGTAAACGCCGAACCCGACGAGAAGGCCGACAGGAAGGACTAACCACCAGGAGGGCCACAAGGGCGGCGTCGATGGCGGCCGTGATGGCGTCAGCTCCCGGATCGTTTCAGGCGGCAGCGCTTCAATCGCAACCGGCCCGAGCGCGGCATCTCGCACCTGCGCCAATTGCGCATTGGTGTCTGCTGGAAGAAAGTCGCCCAGCCAGTCCAGCATTGGGTGATCCGGCCGTGTATGGCCGCTGCCGGGCAACCCCGCCTCAATCACAGTGTCTGCAAACGCCTCAGCCAGCTCCGTGATGGTTTCATCATCGGTTTGCCAATAGTCTTTATGGGCAGCGACCAGCATAATGGCCAGAATGTTGGCTTTGACAGGTTGCTGCCGCGCTTCATCAAAGAAGGTCTCCAAACCAAGATTGTAGCGATCATCAATGTAGATGTCTTTGGCGTCTTCCCAAATCTTGTCGGGAAAGAGCTCTGGGTCCGTCGCCTCCCACCCCCACAAATTCTCAAAGAATGCGGAGTTCATGGTCCGCGCGCCAGCATAACCGTGGGGCATCAATGATTTGATCCAATTTGGATTGAGCTGGCGGGCGCGCAACTCCTGCACAATGGCGCTGGCGAGCGGCGACGTTTCCGGATTTTCGGGATCGCTCACATCAACAACATAACCATTGGCAGCCTCGCCGCGAACTGATTCTACGGCCAGATTCAACCCACCCAGATAATCGAACGCGTCATTATTATCGACCAGACCGTACAAATTGCTTGCGCGCCCCAAAAAGCTGTCTGTCACAGTTTCAAGACGATCAATAAAGGCATCATGTTGCGCCTTGCCGTCAACACCCACGCCATAGGCGTGCCCCATACGCGCGATATAGGTGTTAGCAAGCTGATCGCGATTGTCCCACGCCCCTGATCGTTCCGCGAGCCGATTTATACCCGCGCCATATCGTCCTGGAGCCGGCGCGAAGAGACGCAGGCTTGCCGTTCTGCCATCGCCTTGCGAGATCGTCTCTCTTTCAAGCATGTCAGACACCCAAGACGAAGCGATCTTGTTCTCTGCAAGGCCCTCGCTGCCAGGCGCACGCAATTCGCCGAGCGGAGCAAGCGCTTCTTCAAGCGCGGCGCCCAGTTCAGGGTGCTGTTGCCGAATGGTCAGTGACGCGCCATCCAACGCCAAGAGGACGGCTTTATCCAACCATTTGATCTGTTCGCCATAAAGGTCGCGGAACAAGCCCGAAGCAACGAAGCTTACATCTTCTCGCGGGCTGTCCAGCCGTTCAAGCCCTGTCAGGATGCCGCGGCCATTCCAGACAGGTTTGACGCCCATCAGTTTCATCCCGAAGGCAATCATCACACCGCCATCTCGCACCGCGTCGGACGCCCATAAAACGACGGCTTGATTGTCCTTTGACACCGGTTTGGTATCGGCCATCGCCGCACCGATATCCCATGCCACCAGGTTCGGAATAAGGCTTGCGTCCAGCCCGTAGAAGTTACGTCCCGTTGGCAGAGAATCTGGAGACCGCAAAGGATCATTCCCCTTCCCGGGTCTGACAAACCGTCCGGCAAGCCCGTGCAACAGTGCCGCCATCTCTTTTGAAGGTGAAGCTTCCAAAAGGTGCCGGGACTGCGGCGCTTCCATTGAGATCAGCATAGTCTCAATCGCTTCCTCGGACCAATCTTGACCAAAGACGTGCAAGCCCAGCGGCATGAAGTCTTCCTGTACCTCCGTGAGATAGTGTCCGACTTCGTGAACCAACAGATCAGGCGCGAGGGTCTCAAACTCGAAGGTTTCGCCGCCGCCATGCTCAGCCTCAAGTTCAGCGATGAGCCCGTCCTTCAGGCCAAGCTCAAGCACCAAAGCCTTTATCCTTTTGAATGCCTGGGTGCGCGCCGCATCGCCGGCCTGTGATGGGTCCGCCGCCTCAAAGCTCTCAACCAGCTGACGGAGACCCAACAATTCATCATAGAAGGGTGTCGCTTGCAGGGGCGGCGTGAGATGATCGACAATCACTGCAAGGCCGCGCCGTTTGGCTTGTATGCCTTCGCCAACGCCATCAACAATATAAGGATAAAGGCCCGGAACATCGCCCGCGATCAATCGCGGATAATCGGTTGCCTGTAACCCGACACGCTTTCCCGGCAGGAATTCATAGGTCGAGTGTCGTCCAAGGTGGACGATCGCATGCGGATCAAAATCACTTTGCAACCATCTATAGAAGGCCAGATATTGGTGCGTCGGCGGGACGCTCATATTGGCGTGTAGCACTTCTTCGTTCACCTCCCAGCCTCTTGGCGGCTGCGGCGCAATCAAAATTTTACCCAGACGCAAGCCTGGGAATACAAATTCTCCATCATGAACCATGACCTGGCCGGGGGCGTCACCCCACCCATAAAGCCCTTCAATACCCTGCTGTGTCAGCCCTCGCGATAAAGCTTCGATATTGGACCACTGATCGTCGCCTTGAATGAGATCTTCATACGCCGTCTCCAATTGATCGAGCAGATCTTCGGCGCGTTCATGATATTGCGGCGGTGCGCCTTCGATGACAAAGGCCATGTCATGAACAGTATCGACAACCAGTCGACGAGCCCGATCCAGCTCCTGATGAGCAAGCGCGGCAGCGACCTGAACCTGTAAGGCTGCGAGTGGACCGGCTGTCAGCTCGGCTTGAGTGAGATCCGGCAAGGTCTCAAACCAGGCCTTGTAATTTGGGACCGACAGACTGAACGCCGTCTCGGAAAGCTCCGCCAAGGCGGCATTATTCTCCGGCATATTGACGGCCTGCTCAAGAATGAGATCGAGGAGCGCCTCTTTGGAAGACGGCAGCGCGCCAACATCATAGCCGTCATCCTGAAGCCGATTGAGAATTTCAAACAGGCTGGCTGATACGTCGAGATTGTCCGCACCAATATTATGTCGGCCCGGGGGGTGATTATAATAGATGATGGCCAGACGTTTGTCTGCGTTGGGTGTTTGCTGCAGATCCGTCCATGCCGTGATGCGTCGGACGGCAGCCTTTATTTCAGCATCCACCGGCTGCGTGACCCGGATCTCAATTCCAGAGACGGGGTCTATGCGCGGCGGAGCCCCGACGGCCAACACCAAAGGCTGGCTGGCACCGACGAGTTCCGGCATGGATACGCGATAGTATACGCTGTCGGTCGGCAATCCATCGGTGCCTGCACGCCAATCATGTTCTTCCTGTTCGACAAGTCGAATGCCCTTCATGATTGGCACATCGAGCTCGGCAAGCGCGTCTTCGGCCCGGCTCTGTTCGCTGCCGCCGATCGCGAAGTCCTGTAGCAGAACCACGCCAGAAACGTTCATATTGTTAAGTTGCTCAAGCGCATCGGCACTCGCTGCGCCCCAATCGGCATAGATTGATCGGCAGGCAGCCCCCTGCGCATTCAATGCGCGGCAGAGATGATCATGCAGGTCGGCATTGCCAGCTTGATCGCCCGTATCATAGTCCACCAAGGCAATGATCGGGTCACCCGGCGCTCCCACAAGGGGCGCAAACCGAACAGGGGCGATGGGCTCAGGTGGGGCAATCCCATCGGCTCGTTCCGGATAGAGCAATCTCGCAAACAGATTTGCGGTGTTGGTAACACCCCGCGCCTGCCAATACGCGTTGGCCAAACTCCAGGTGTGATCGTCAGCGATAATGCCGCCGGCACTTGATTCAGCTGGATCAAGGCGGTTGCCTTCCGGGCCACGCGAGCGCGAAATCAGATCACGCGTTGAACTCACGATATAGATGTTCTGGGTTTTACCGGACGTTGCAACAAGCCGGCCCAACCGATCCGCACCGTCACTAAAAACACCCGCGATGAACACGACATCTGAGCTGACAATCTCGTCAACAATTTCCGCATCACTCAGCAGGTTTAATTGCCGCGGTGTCCGCAATGAGATTTCCGCATCGGAATATGCGTCCTTGAATTGCTTAGCCGCCGCTGCGGCCGCTGCCGAATTTCGTTCTGAAACAATTCCAAACAGGGTTTCCGAATGCACTGTTTGTGCGCTGAGGAACACCACAACGAAGATAAATATGGCTCGAATGGCAACCATTTGACGGCCTCCGGTTATAATCCGCACGCTGGAAGCGCCCGGAACGAACAAACAGGTCGTCTCGACGGTTTTTCGGCGCTCACGATTATCCCGATCGCAAATGCGGACGACGGTGGCGGCAAGTCTCCTGACTTATGGGTCTTAGCCTTTCTGCCATCTCCTTCCCGGATGTCTCCAGTGGTTTGATGTCCGGCTCGCCAAATACAGTTGCGGGAACAGCGCTGGTTTCACACCAACTTCCTTATTATCCTGAATACTCAGGACCGCCAAAGATCGCTTTAGCAAAGGTGCTTGAATCTGTCACCTGGATAGTAAGGGGCCAGACCTAGCGACAGCGCTTTTCGCTCCATGACGCAGACAAGCGCGCCTGGAAGCAAGCGCTGCGCCCAAAGCCCTGTAAGCTAGTGCTCAGCGGTCGATTGCGCCAAGCTGTGACCTCCAAACTGAAGCGTCATTGGTCACCGGAGCAGATCGCTGGCTGGCTGAAACGCAGATATCCCGCTCAAAAGGCGATGCACGTGTCGCATGAGACGATCCACAAAACCCTCTATGTGTAGCCCGTGGGGCCTTGAAGAAGGAGCTTATCCAGTATCTGCGGACCACGCGGCAGCTGCGTGGCTCGCGGTATCGCAAGGCCAATAAAGATCCGCACGGACAAATCAAGGACGTTGTCTCGATCAGTGAGCGCCCGGCATCTATAGAAGGATGTCTATTTCTATGATCCGCAGAGCCCCTGGCAGCGCGGCACAAATGAAAATACCAACCGTCTCCTGCGTCAGTATCTGCCAAACCGCCCTCTCCAAATATACCCAAGGCCAGCTCAACAAGATTGCCTGCGAGCTAAGCGGACGCCCCAGAAAAACACTGGACTATGAGAGCCCGGCTGAGCGATCGGCCACATGTATTGCGGCGACCTGTTGAATCGGCAGGCGATTTAAGCCGCTTGCACGGTTGTGCTTTTGTAATCACAAGAACATGGGCTAACCGGAATAAATTGGATTTTTGCTGACGAAGCTCTCAATCGTTTAGACACCCTCAAACGCCGTCGAACGGAATAATAGTTGGGTGCCAAAATCCAAGCGCGGTTCCACCCCGGGTGAGGTGTTACCTTTACGTGTCGATTCATTTCCGGATCGCGACCAATTGAGTTGCCAATTTTAATCACATCATAGCGGATTTTGGCTAAGTCTGGTTCCAGCGGAATTCGTTTCCAAGTGGAGAGCTGCAGAGTGTTTCGATATGTAATTTCGATTGCTTTATTGCTCTGCGTTGCCGTCGTAAGCTTGTTAGCTGTACTTTACATTGATGGCGAAGATGTTGTACAAAAGCGCCAGGAATGGGCTTAACCTCAACAACATCTTCGCCATCAATGTAAAGTACAGCTAACAAGCTTACGACGGCAACGC
>JBCBUY010000032.1:0-28954 GCA_039817885.1 Pseudomonadota bacterium
TTCAGAACTGCACTGCAGTTCTGAAGCCCTTCGGCGTGATTGGCTACTTTAGGATCGACAATTCTTTCCAATTCCGCGCTGCCGCTGCGCGTACCGTGCTTGGCCTGGTTCGCAAAAAAGTCCTGAATCTCGCCTTCGAGGATAGATTGTGCGACCACAACGTCGAAAACCGGATCATAGGTGGGCTCGCCCCACTCCGAGGGAGCGTTGAAAGTAACATAATACCTTTCCTCATCAGTGATATCCGGACAGAATTCGGGCCGCGCCGCAGCGCTGGATCGGGCACACGTCATTGCTACAACGACCCTCGACATGGCCGTCGGTGCCGTTTCGGCGAAGGGATCGAAAGGTATCTTGTAGCGTGGATCGATGACGATCGCCTCCTCTCGCGCCTCGGAATCATCGGTATCTTCAAGGCTTGGCTCAACCGTTGGCACTGGAGGCCGCAACAATTCGGTGGAAACGGTTGATGGATCCGGAGGCAGCTGTGGCGCGGGCTCTTCGGGAGTGATTTCAGTGCTTTCTTCAGACGGCGGGATATCCGGCTCACCGGTAGCTTCCTCGGCCTCCTCCAGGCGCTCTACAATGGGAATTGGGGCCTCTTCGGCCGGTTCAGAGCGCTCAACAAGCACAATGGGCACGACTGAGCGTTCTGATGCCTCAAGTTCAAACGGCGTCGTTAGAACAAGAGCATAGACGATCGCATGCAGGCTCAGCGCACCCATAAGAGACCGCCAGCCGACATCGAGTCGCTCTGTTAGATAAAGCCACATAGGTTGAGTGTTTATGGGTGAGATCGCCTCGCCAACACTAAACTTCTTGTTAGATGGTGAAATTTAGGCCAGAAGGCGCGCTTTATGGCGTTTGACACGAGCGTCTCAGTGTCAGTGGCCGCTGGATACAGGAGTTGCGTCCAGCATTTGCCGTGCTAGCGTTTTGAGTGATGAGTCGCATTTAGGAGGTAGACGGGTCATGAGCCTCACAACACTCACCTTCGAAACAGACGAGAACGAAACGGTCGAAGCGATCGAGCAGGCTCTCGCCCACACAGATTGGGACTATGAGCGCGACGATAGTGGCGGCATTCAGTGCATCGCATCGACGCGATGGGGTGAAATCGGAGCCCTCTTTGCTGTCCGTGAAGAGCCAGCCGCTTTGCACTTTTCGATGACGTTAGACGTCAAACCCCAAGCCGCGCGCCAATCCGTTATCGGAGAGCTTATCCTGTCGATCAATGAGCGGCTTTGGCTTGGCCACTTCGATTATTGGATGGAAGATCATGTTATTCTGTTCAGACATACAATTCCGCTTTTGGGCCGCGCGGCACCGAGCCCGAATGAAGTCCACGCTGTGATGTCCGCTGGTCTTGAGGCCGTTGAGCGCTTCGTTCCCGCGTTCAACTTCGTCATCTGGGCGGGTAAGTCTCCATCCGAAGCCCTCGCCGCCGTCATGTTCGAAACAGACGGCGAGGCGTAACGCAGATCCCCATGCCGGCACAAACCATTGCTCTTATTGGTGCCGGCCGGATGGGAGAGGCATTGGCCTCGGGATGGCTTCGCGGACGCACCCGTCCCGAGATCATATTGGTTGATCCGGCACCTAGCCCGCTTGTCGAAGCCATGGCCGAAGAAGAGTCACTTGCACTCAATCCGGCGGCTAGGCCGGTGGATGTCGCGCTCCTCGCTGTAAAGCCGCAAGTATTCAGTTCCGCTGCAGACGGGATGGCACCATGGGTTGGGCCAGGGACCCTTGTTCTGTCCATTATGGCAGGCATTCGACTGAAACAATTGTCGGAGATCTTCGAGACGCGGCGGGTCATTCGGGCGATGCCCAACACTCCCGGGGCCATTGGGAAAGGGGTAAGCGTCCTCTCCGTTCAGGATGACGTGTCCAAACAAGATATAACGACCGCGACGCGTCTCTTGCGCCCTCTCGGAAAGGTAATGGGTCCCGTTGCCGAGCCATCCATCTCGGCGGTGACCGCTGTTTCTGGATCAGGACCAGCCTATGTTTTCCTCCTTGTCGAAGCATTGGCGGAGGCAGGTGAGGCCGCAGGACTATCGCCTGAGCTTGCAAAAGACCTCGCCCGACAGACCTTAATCGGGTCAGCCCGGCTTTTGGATGTGACAGGCGAAGACGCCCGCGCGCTCCGAAAAGCCGTCACATCCAAGGGGGGAACCACAGAAGCCGCTCTTGATGTCTTGATGCGCGGCGACGGGATGCCATCTCTATTGCGAGAAGCGGTGCGCGCAGCGGCAGACCGCGAGCGTGCCCTGTCATCGGGAAAATAAACGCATGACCAAAAGCAGAACAAAGAAAGCCCCTCTAGATCAGGCGTTGGAGGCGGCTTTGAAACTTGCGGCAGATCGGCCCTGGCGCGAGGTGTCGCTGAGAGATGTCGCCGAAGCCGCGAAGCTGGACTTAACCGATCTTTACGGTGTGACCGACAAAGCGCGCCTGGTGTCTGCTCTGGAACCTTGGGCAGATAAGGCGATGTCGGCAGAGAAGGCCGATATGGCCGAAACCCCACGCGAGCGCTTGTTCGACGCTATTATGAGACGGTTCGAATGTATGGAAGCCGAGCGTGCGGGCGTGCTGTCAATGATGAGAGAACGCGACCGCACGCCCGTGGGGCTCGCACACATGATCAAGGCGCGCCGGAAGACGGCGGATTGGGCAATAACAGCCGCGAGCGTCGACACGGGCGACTATATTCGCTCGGGAGCCCAGCGCATCGCGATCATGCGAACGATCTCGCGGACGGAAACGGCGTGGAAAAGTGATGAAGCCGGTGATTTTGCCCGCACCATGGCAACGCTCGATGCAGGACTTGTCGAAATGGAGGAGCGGATCGGTCAGTTTTCGCGTTTTAGATCGAGATTTCGTCCAAATCCATCGCCTAGTGAGGAAGCTTCATCTCAACACGAAGCCCCCCAAGCGGAGACGCATGAAGCGTAAGTCGGCCGCCGGCACGCCGGGCTGCGTCATTTGCGATGGCAAGACCAAGGCCGGTGCCGGGAACATTCTGCGATCTTGCGTCTTCCAATCGCGTAAAAGGCTTCAGGGCTTCTTCGTACCGGTCCTTGGGAATGCCCGGACCATCATCATCCACCCGGATCGTTACCCCCCCGATCGAATTGTGAATACTAATTTCAGCGCGACCAGCATAGTTGATGGCATTGCTGACAAGATTGGACAGTGCGCGCTTTAAAGACAGTGGCTTCGTTTGGAGCAGGATCGATTCCGATGGCTTCATCTCGATATCTGCCTTGGGATAGCCGCGAGCGATTTCACGCAGCATATCTGTGAGATCGACAGCGGTTGCCGCCTCCTCACCGTCGCCACGCACGAAGGCGAGATACTCGGCGAGCATCTCTTCCATGTCACTGATATCTTTCTGGGCAGCCTTTATATCCTCAGTCTGTTCAATCATGGCCAGCTGAAGCTTGAGGCGGGTCAAGGGCGTGCGGAGGTCATGACTTACACCGGCAAGCATTTTGGTGCGCTGCTCAGCGAACCGGACAAGCCGACGGCGCATTTGGATGACCGCCCGCGCCGCTGCGCGAATTTCTTTCGCCCCAGAGGGGCGATATCCATCCACATCCGTGCCGCGGCCAAATGCCTGAGCGGCTTCGGTAAGCCTTAAAATCGAACGAACCTGGTTTCGGAGAAACGCCAATGCGGCAAAAACCATGAAGAGAGAAAACAGCACGACCCAGACGATGAAGATGTGGCCATTGATGGCGATCGCCCGCTTTCGATCTATTTCAATCAGACGCGCCTGCCGATCCGTTTGAAATCGTATACTGAGCGTGTCTGTCTGCCGATCGAGGGCAAGATTTATACTCTTATCCAAGCGTTGCTCGATCGCTGCGCGGACAAGGGATGCATAAAAAAATCGAGAGCTTAGCTCCCGGTCAGACCCGTTATCATCGCATTCAAATTGAAGGCCCAATGTCGATTCAATGAAGGCTTTGGCTGCCAGATCATCGGGCATCTGAACGCATGTTTGATCCACCAAAACAAGTTCACGAGCGACGGCTTGGGACAGTTTCAGATTAACCGTCCTCAGATGTCCATTATAATAGTAAATCGTCATCAGTGACAGGATGATCACCACAGGCAGCAGCGTGAGCAACACGCTGCGCGCGTACAGGCCTTTCGGAAACAAATTTCGCCAAGGCACACCAATCATATTTAAGTCCTTACAAGAACCAAGTCGGTTCGCCCCTTAGCTTTCGTCCGATAGCCGTTCTGAACAAGAAAGGCCTCCACGTTTTGCTCCCAGCGGTCACGCAGGCAGTGTTCCAGTAAGATAGCACGGGGCCAAACATGATCAGGTGCGGTCTCGAAGAATGGTATGAGGGCGGCATCTTCGAACCCCTCAATATCGATCTTTAATATATCAATGTGATCGACGGCGGCATCTGTGAGAATGTCATATATCGTCCGGACGGGAACATTCAGTTCTTTGGCATCTGGAATAGCTCGCAAACTCGCTTGTCCGAGTTGACGCGGAACATTTAAGGTTTGCGCCCCGTTCGATGCACCAACGGCGCAATTAAATAGAGTTATGTCGATCTGCTCCGCAAGCCGCGGATTCAACGCGCCGAGATGGTTGCTCAGACGGGCGAACAAATCCGGTTGTGGCTCGATGGCGACAAGAGATCCGAACGTCATCTTCGATGCTGCGAGTAACGAAAAGACCCCGACATTTGCGCCAATGTCTACAATAACGGCGTTGTCGGTGGACAAGTGTTCTTGCAGCAACGCCGTTGCCGTGCGCGAGTAAAGCGATGGCTTCAAAAGCGCCTTGGTTTCCGAACTATTGTGATGCAGTGAAAGCCGGACGTTCAAACCGAAAAGCGTCGTGTCCAGCGGGCCGTAATGATTGTCTCGCACAATATCCGCGACCCGCCGGCGTAATTTGCCTCGCCCAACAGGGGTCCATTGCGACAGGCGAATAAGCGCGTTCAGGACTTGTCCGGGCGCATAGGCTCCGAACTGAACGTTTTCCTTCACCTCTTCATCCACAACTCACCGCCGTTCTGGACACATCAATTCGCTTGTTCCAGGTCACCGTTTTCTAATGCGGACGCCCGACGCTCTGCACCTTGCTTGGCAGCTTCGGCCGCTTCCAACGCCGCCAACACGTGCCGTGTGAAGCTGATGAAATCAAAATTGTTTCCGCCACTGACATCGTAGCCACGGCGAACAATAACCACATCCCTTGACGGTACAATAACAACATACTGACCACGGTTTCCCAGAGCTGCGAACGTGTCGGTCGGAATGCCGTCGAACTTGTTTAGAAGCCAAAATTGTGCGCCGTACCCCAGCTGGTCATTCCGATCGGGTTGGACAGCGGCAGGTGTGGACACGTAATCGCGCCATCCTTCCGGCAGGATCCGTTCACCCCCCCAAACACCGTCTTGCAAGTAAAGTTGACCCAGTCGCGCAAGATCTCTCGCCGTCGTCCAGACCTGGCTGGAGGAGATGAAATCCCCATTCCAGTCCGTCTCCAGGGTCGTGCGGAATGCACCGATCTTCCAGAGCAGGTTTTCGTAAGGCAGACGGTGATAAAGAGCGTCGTCATTGAGGCGTTCACGAAGGGCGCGCATCGCCAGCAAAGTGTCATTGTTCGCATATTTCCAACGCCACCCTGGAGCCGCTTCCAACGCATTGGTAAGCGCGCGATCGACAACACGGCCACCGCCAAAGTAGATCCGGTCGGTTCGATTGCCGCGAGCACCAGAGTCGAGACCACTCGACATGTGGAGAAGGTTTTCCGTGGTGATGTCTTGGCGTGGATCGCCGGCCGACTCCCAGGCCGCCAGGGCTGTGCGTCCCTTATAGTCAAACAATCCGGCGTAATTCGCGGCTCCGATAATCGTCGCCGAAATGCTCTTTGCCACTGACCAGGTTCGCTGCGGGGTAGTTGCATCAATGCCGCGGGCATATCGCTCGACCAGAACTTCTCCACCGGCAGCGACAAGAACGGCGCTTGTGCGGGTTCCCTCGCCATAGGTTTGGCCATCAAAGGCAAAGGAAATTGGCGCATCGAGACCGTCATAGAACGACGATTTGTCGGTCAGCAGTACGTCTGAGCCAATCGCGCTGCTCGCATCTGACGCCGGGATATCTGGCCAGTTTGTGAAGCGGGGCAGATAGGCTGCCACGCCCAGTTCAGCTCCAACGGGTAGTTGCGTACATCCATAACCTTGCCGCCAAATAGCGTATCGAGGCGGTAACGTCGTCGACCAGCTCACTGATACATATCGCTCCGACGGGTTTATCTTCGCATCGCCCACCGTTTCGAAGGCGTCCGTTGCGTCGGTATAAATGCCGTCGAGTTCATTTTGAGCGATCTCTTCCGCGCTCTGACCTGCATTGAATGTTGCAGAACACGTGAACGCCGCCTTGATCCCAGCCGCAAGGGCAAGGTCCATATCGGGGGAATTTCCCCCTTCTTGCGCATGGGCGGCCACGGATTGGCCTAACATGGTGGTCGCGAACAGAAGCGGCGATATCGACGTCAATTTGGGCATTTCGATCCTCTGTAGAGTCCCTCTTGAGCAAATTCACCCAGAGTTTGAGTTTGCAGCAGCGCTTTACGCCTAATACTGGCATTGCACTTGCTACGTAACGACAATAATTTGCAAATGCTGTCGAGAAAAGCTGACAGTCGTATTCGCCAGTGCCGTCGAGGAACCAACAGAATGTCACCCAATTCAGACGCCGACCGGATTGCGAGAGAGAAAGACTTCCACAATAAGCGCTTCGAAAACGATCATGAACACGAGGATCGGCAAGCCCAGGAAAAGTACTATGCCGCAATAAGTGATTGCTTCGAGTCCTATGCCGAAAAGGTCGAAGAGCTCGCTGTCGGGGCCGATGTCCTTGAATATGGTTGCAGCAATGGAGATCGTAGTCTGCAGCTGGCGGCGAGGTCCAATAGCATCACAGGGATCGATATATCCGATGTCGCCATTGAACGCGCCAATCGACTGGCGTTGGATCAAGGCGTTGAAAACGCTACATTTCTAGCCATGAACGCCGAGGAGATGACATTCGACGACGCCAGTTTCGATCTGGTTTTCGGTTCCGGCATCCTTCACCATCTGGATCTTGAAAAATCTCTGTCCGAGATCCGGCGCGTTCTGCGACCTGGCGGACGCGCTGTATTCGTTGAACCTCTTGGTCACAATCCCGTCTTCAATGCCTATCGCATGCTGACACCAAATGCGCGATCAGTGGACGAACACCCTCTGTTGAAACGAGATTTCAAACTCTTCGACACTATTCTCGGCGATGGATCACACAGATTTTTCGGCCTCGGAACACTTGCAGTGGTTCCATTTCGCAACACAGCACTGAAGGCTCCGCTTTTCGGCGTCACACGCACGATTGACAGGGGTCTACTTGCGCTTCCTGGTGTAAAATGGGGTGCTTGGTACGCTCTAATGGAAGGGACTGCGGCCTAGCCCGCCGCTGATTTTGCGGAGCCGGCCAAACGCCTTAATAAGCGGATATGCTCCGCCCGGATCATCTCCTGCAGCCCACACCGAAGGGCCTCTACTGCCCTCCTGGTGATTTCTACATCGACCCTGTGCGCGGTGCTGTTGATCGAGCTTTGGTGACCCATGGCCATGCGGACCATGCGCGCTCCGGCCATGGCAAAGTTCTGGCAACCCCTGACACAATCGCCATCATGGCCGCCCGATATGGCAAGACATTCGCTCAACAACAACAAGCCCTTGCCTTTGGTGAGACCGTTGAGATCAATGGTGTGAGGATATCCTTCGCGCCAGCGGGGCACATTTTGGGCTCAGCCCAAGCCATCATCGATTATCGTGGCATGCGGATGGTTTGTACCGGCGACTATAAACGGAGACACGATCCGACCTGCAGGACATTTGAAGTGGTGCCGAAGACCCATGTTTTTATATCTGAGGCGACCTTTGCACTGCCTGTGTTTCATCACCCAGACAGCGACGGAGAGATCAAAAAACTCCTTCAGAGCGTCGACCGTTTTCCTGAGGCAACACACCTCGTTGGCGTCTATGCTCTTGGAAAGGCGCAGCGCGTTATCAAGCTGTTACGCGAAGCTGGTCATAATCAAACCCTCTACATTCACGGCGCTTTGGAAAAGCTCTGTACGCTATATCAAATGCTAGGAATTGATCTCGGAGATCTGAGACCAGCCACTCTGGACGGCTCAGAATACAAGAATGGAGCCGTGTTCCGAGGGCATATCGTGTTGGCCCCGCCATCTGCATTTGCAGCAAAGTGGGGCACGCGATTCAAGGACCCGATTTACGCGTTCGCATCGGGCTGGATGAGCATTCGCCAGCGCGCCAAACAAGGCGGCGTGGAATTGCCCTTGATTCTCTCAGATCATGCCGATTGGCGAGAATTGACCGAGACCGTCGAGGATGTCGATCCGGAGGAGCTGTGGGTCACCCATGGTCGGGAAGATGCCCTTTGCCGATGGGCGGAATTACAGGGCAGGAAAGCGCGGCCCTTGCGCCTTGTCGGCTATGATGAAGACTAGGTAATGAATTTGAATTGACCCGATGTCCCGGTGACGCAAAAATGGTGGATGGGTGGACTAGGAGACGCACAATGCAGCGGCGACGCCATTTATGGACTCCGATCTCAATTGCGATCGCGCTGACGATTGGCGCTTGTGATGTCGTTCAGTTTCCCGGCGCAAGCCCACCACAAGAGCGAGACGACGCGCATATTCCACCCCCTCCACCAACAACGGAGGTCAACCCCATACCGATCTCTGACGACGTCCTTGATAACGCAACATTCGATTCCGATAACGATAGGACAAGCGGGCTTTACTCTGATCCTGACCTTGCAGCGACAGAACTCTTGGCCGTCAATGCTGCCCAATGCGCCCCGCGACGTACCGAGACCTTGACCCTCGCCCAAGCGGCAGATGCCCAACCTGCTGCTGCCGTGTTTGCCCCTCAGACTGTTAACGGCGCACCGGTCACATCTGCTGAGTTCCCAGGCATTGTAAAGATGGAACCGCGCCGGGTCGTTCCGGAGGGCATTACACGCGGACACTGCGGGGCGACACGTATCGCTGAAAACTGGTTCGTAACCGCAGCGCACTGCCTCGATAATCCCTACGATGACATCCGCCTAATCGCGACGCCAAGCAGCCTGCGGCATCCGATGGCTATACAAATCCGCGCGACGGCATCGATTTGCCATGCAGCTTATGGGGGGATCACCGGAGACTATGCCAACGATATCGCTCTGGTCGGGATTTCCGATCGGGACGCCGAGCTGCTTTCAATGGTACCTGTTGCCCGTTACGGTGCCACGGCTGCGCCCCTGACACCGGCTGCTTACCCGGTCGCCCGCATGGCGGGTTGGGGACTAACGGGGTTCGGTGGCAATTTGTCGGATGCCCTCTTGGCGGCAGAGCTTGATATTGTCGCAGCGGGGCCTGCGGCCGTGACCGTCGCGAGCCGGCAAAATGCTGGACCCTGTATTGGTGATAGCGGTGGACCGCTTGTTGTCGATGAAGCTGATGGCAGGCCGACCGTTATCGGTGTTCTTTCAGTCGTTGAACAAAACCGGAGAACCGGCGAGTATTGCGAAGGGGAATACCTCGCCCGCTATACGAATGTTCAGGGCTATGTGAACTGGATAGACGACGTCGTAAATGCCTGCGCTGCATCCTCAGAGCTCTGCACACGGGCAGTCACAAGCTCGCGATAAGCCGACGGCAAGGCTCGACAAAACGGGCGAAGACTGCACTTCGTAACACAATTCGCAGAAAGCCACCGCCATGAACCGTCTCCTTGTCGCTGCAGCCCTTTGTGTGTCCGTTCTCGCCTTGGCAGAGGCACAGGAAAACGGCCCATCACCGCTACCCGACGAACCACTTATCGAAGCCCCTCTTGATGCGATGACCGGCGAGCGCTTGGGCTTTCTGATTCAACAAATCGATCCAGGTGCGGAGGCTCGCGGAAATGGCTACATTTTCCGGGTGGGTGAGCGAGACATGATGACCGTGTTCGATGAGAATGCTGACCGGATGAGAGTGATTTCGCCGATCTTGCCCGCTGAAGGCCTGCCTCCAGAGCTGTTAGAACGTATGCTGCAGGCGAACTACGACGCGGTCCTAGACGCACGCTATGCCATTGCGAATGGCCAGGTTTGGTCGGTTTTCCTGCATCCTCTTTCCACTTTGACGGAAGACGATCTTCTATCCGGCATCGCCCAGACTGCGATCGCCGTCGAAACCTTCGGCACAACCTTCACCTCCGGCATTGTGACCTTTGGCGGCGGCGACACTCAAGGCCTTCATGAAGACCTTCAAAAGCGTCTGGAAGAGGCACTGGAGCAAGACGAGCAGGATCGTGGGATCTAGTCGATAATCTTGAAGGTCGCGTTGGCGCGCGCCACGACTGCGCCGTCTGCATTTATGACCGCTTGCACAAAAGCAAGGGTTCCCGTCGCCTTGATGAGTTCGGGCTCCCAACTCATCCACTGGCCAAGTTTGGCAGACCCGAGATAATCAACCCCGAGATTGACGGTGACGAGCCCCTTAACCCTTCGCCCGTCTGCCGCCATGGCCTGGCCAGCCGTATAGCCCATGCAGTTATCCGCCAGCGCCGCGATGAATCCCCCGTGGACAAGTCCGCGCGAGTTACAGTGCGCTTCCCGCAGGTGAACACCGAGATATATCCGGTCGGGCTGATCCCAGCGATAGATCGGCGACCACGGCTCGGTCATCGGTGAGACGCGGGTATGCAGCGTGTAGTTTTCCGGCGGTTGCAGGTCTGACATTGCGCGCAAACTCTCCTATTAGAGGCCCATGCAGGCCTTCGCCCACCTCCTCGACCGGCTGATACTTACCCCGTCCCGCAATGGCAAGATCAAGCTGATGGTCAATTATTTCGCCGCAGCGCCAGACCCGGCCCGCGGCTGGGCCCTCGCCGCGATCACCCGCGACCTTGAGATCAGGGCGGTGAAAGCGGGCTCCATTCGCAAGCTGATCGAAGACAAGATGGACCCGGAGCTGTTCCGGCTATCCTATGACTATGTGGGGGACATGGCCGAGACGGTGAGCCTTGTCTGGCCGGCGGACGAGGCTCGCCGCGCCAATCGCCCGCCGCCGCTGGAGGAGATTGTCGAAGCCCTTCAGGACGCGACCCGCGCTGAAGGAGAAAAGCTCGTCGAGGGTTGGCTGTCGGACCTTGATTCCACTGGACGATGGGCGCTTCTGAAGCTCGTTACCGGCGGCCTGCGCATCGGCGTGTCCGCGCGCCTCGCCAAGCTTGCCCTCGCCCAGTTGGGAGAGGTCGACGTCACCGATATCGAAGAGATCTGGCACGGGCTCGCCCCGCCCTATGAGCCCCTCTTCGCCTGGCTTACCGGCCAAGCAGACAAGCCAAACCCGGACATCAAAGCCCCGTTCCGCCCGGTCATGCTCGCCCATCCGCTGGTGCCAAAATCGGACCGGGACAATCCGGACGCCATCGACACCGCGCTGATCCATAACGATATTTTCGCCGCCGAGTGGAAGTGGGACGGCATACGTGTCCAGGCCGTGGCCGACGGCGGCGAGCGCCGGCTTTACACCCGCACGGGCGACGACATCTCCCACACCTTCCCCGATGTGATCGCGGCCATGGACTTCGACGCGGCCCTTGATGGCGAGCTTTTGGTGCGCAGCGCCGATGGCCACGCCGCACCCTTTAACGATCTGCAGCAACGCCTCAACCGGAAGACCGTCTCGAAGAAGCTCATAGAGGATCGGCCCGCTTTCGTGCGCGCTTACGACCTTCTGCAGGAGGGCGATGAAGACCTACGCGCGCTGCCCTTCAAGACCCGCCGGGAGCGGCTGGAGCAGTTCACGCAAAAGCTCACCACGGATCGGTTCGACCTCTCAGACCTTGTGCCCTTCGAAGATCTGCAAGCCCTTGAACAGCAACGCAATTCCCCACCCTTGCCAGAAATTGAAGGCCTGATGCTGAAGCGCTGGGACAGTGTCTATGAGGTGGGTCGCCCCAAAGGGCCCTGGTTCAAATGGAAGCGCGACCCGTTCCTGATCGATGCGGTGATGATGTATGCCCAGCGTGGCCACGGCAAACGGTCCTCGATGTATTCTGACTTCACTTTTGGGGTCTGGCGCACCGTGGAGGGCGCGGACGAGCTCGCCCCCGTCGGCAAGGCCTATTTCGGCTTCACCGATGAGGAATTGAAATTATTGGACAAATTCGTGCGCGACAACACGGTGGATCGCTTCGGTCCCGTGCGCGCCGTCACCGCGACACCGGAGGAAGGCCTTGTTCTGGAGGTGGCGTTTGAAGGGCTGCAACGCTCGGCCCGTCACAAATCGGGGCTCGCCATGCGCTTCCCCCGCATCCACCGCATCCGCTGGGACAAACCCACCCACGAGGCCGACCGCCTAGAAACGCTGGAAGCGATGCTCGATGATCCGGGCGTGTGAGGCATCGGGGATTGGGCGGGGATAGAGGCCGATCTATCCCCCTGGCCAGACACCCACCCAAAACACCCACTTTTGGCGCGGTGGGTGTTTTATTCGATCAGACAATGGGCCTGAGTTTATCGCGGCTGGCTTACAAGACTAGCTGACCAGGGTCGGCATCAAGCCTTTACGTATATATCCAGGCTCGCCATGGGAGAATGGATACAACGAACGGTTCAACGGGACACTGCGACGGGAAGTTCTGAATGCCGAATGGTTCACCTCGCTCCATCAGGCCCAGACCGTCATCAACACATGGCTCAAACAGTACAATCGCATACGACCGCACCAGGCACTCAATATGCGCCCGCCTGTGCCAGAAACACTATTAGAGAAAACCCAACTCAGTGGCCCATAAGATGGGGGCTAGACACGGTGGCGTCCGATGCGTCGCCAGAGGAACCTAAGAGCGAAGAGAGACGGTACGTAATACAGTCCAACGAAGAGGGCGATCAATGCCACACGGCTGGGCACATCCCCAAAGTACAGGATCGTTGGTAAGTCGACAAAATCTGTTAGCAGCCTGATGAATATAAGAATGAAAAGCATCGCAGCGTTTTTGAGCTTGTAAGCGACTAAAAACGCAAAGCCGACAGCAAAATTTCTCGCCAGATAGATAAACTGTGACATCTCCGGCGCTCCGGTGCCTTGGAATACCCCATTCGCATAAAGCGCCGCCAAAGGCCCAATAAACATCGGGGCGATTTGAAGTATGATGATGATGTGTAACCACCAAGGTAGTTTTTGCATGGGTCTTGTGCTCGAATGTCTAGGTTTCAAAAGTGATTGAGCAAATATTGCATGGCTCAAGTCAGCACCATTTCGGAGACACCTTCCATTTCTGAAACAGCGTCAATGCCGAGTAATTGTGACGGGGTGAAGAATCCGCCCGCTCCTTGAAACTTCATCAAGTGCTGAGCTGTGAAGACGATACTATTTCCAGTGAATTCATACCCATTTTGGGTCTGTATCCGACACGTGACCTTGTCACCTTTCTTATTGGTTGCTTCACCCCAGATGTAAGTCGGTGAGCTTGCCCTCTTAGTGGCGTTCGGCCCTTTGACTTTGCTATCAATGCGCTTCTTCATCTGATTCTGAACGAAGGATAGGCGCATAAACTGCTGGATGATTGGAAACAGTATGCGTTGCACCGCCGATATGCGCGCAGGCATGTAAACCGTCACATTTGGAATGCCCGTGCTATAATAAGCAGTACCAAGATCGCCCCATGGCACAACACCGGCTGACTTCTTGCCGTCACCGAAATCAATCTCGCGCATCTCGAATGAGCGAGAGACCGATTTCAGCTTTCCACCCCGCATGACTTTCATACCGTCTGAAATAACCGAGACAGCGGTTTTTGCTGTGCCTGGGCTAAATTCCGTATCGCCGTCAATGCCAAGTACAAGATGATCAGCGTCCGGCAACGCTTCTGCCAGTTTGCTCGCGACACTGTCTGTGGGAATGATATCAAGGCCAACGCCAGGCATAAGGACGATGCCCGAAGCCTTTGCTGCTTCGCTCAAAGACTGACCGTGGAGGAACACGTCAATCTCGCCCGTTATGTCGGTGTAGTGTGTGCCGCTCTCGATGCAGGCCCGCATCATCGCATCGGCTGTTTGCGAATAAGTATAAGAACATCCCAATGTCCCGTTACCGGGTTTGGTGTCTGGAGCAGTTGCGCAAGCATTGGTCAGCGCTTGGCGATGATCAACAGCAGCATCTTCAACAGCATCTGAATGTTCCTGAAGCAAGCATCTTATGGGACGAGACAGATTTCGTGCCATCCAATTATGATGTGGATCAGTCTACGCCGTTCAACGGAGGTATAAATGTTTTTGAATAGCGCGGACCGTTGAAATGATCGCTGTGTAGGCTCATGCCCAAACTTCTAAATGGTCCTTGCGGACAACACGCCGCGTCGTTCGTGTATCGAGCATTGTGGTGAGCCCCGTGCGATCAAAAACGGATCGAATGTCTGTTTGATGCTCTGGCCTCAGAGCGTCAAAGGCATCCTGTAGTCGCTGTAGCAAGAAGCACCGATAAGGCATGACCGCAGTGCTGATCTCATGCCCGCGCCAATTGAAGGTCGCCATGCCGATTGCGCGTTCTTTCGGGTTGTGCGTTTCGGCTGGATTTGGGTTGTCCTCCAGCCACTTATTTGTGAAACCGATATGGGCGATGACTTCAGGCAGATATTCGTCTGAAACGTAGCGCATGAGAGATATTAACGTGTCTGGCAAGTCATCTGCCGATATCAAGACATCACCCGCCTTGCTTACAGCTTCGTCGACAAATGTTTCTGCGGTGTTCATGCGCTCGGTCCATCGATGTACGCGCGGAGCTGTGCGTTGCATCAGGTGCAGGGGAGCCGGGTCTCGTCCAAGGTGGGCATATAGTGGATTGAAAAGACCGTAATCTCCTATGGTTGGATAGGCTCCGAGCAGAAAGGGGCGATCGATCAGGTGCGCATTGAAGAGCGCTAGAAACTCCGCATAGCTCTTTTCAATGGTCTCGTGGACGTTGGGCGTGACCCCAAAGAAGGCAGCGGCAGTTTGCATACGCTGACGGGGGACTTCGAACAGTTTGCCTCGTTCTTCCGCTGACAATCCATCGGGATGAATATCTTCAAAAGTTGTACGAATGTAATCCAGATTTACGTCGTCGAAGTTCCAGCGATAGTGCATGGCTGGGCGCAAAAGTCCTTCACCCCCAAAGAGTTCGAATAGGTGCGCAATCACAATCAGGCGTGGGTCTTCCGGGTAAATTGGACGCTTAGACAAGCCCTTTTGTTCAAAATGGTCGAGGATCACTGATCCATCCTGAATGAAGTCTCCATCGGGTGTTTCTATAACTGGAATGATCCAGCGACCGACGGCCTTGCGAATGATGTTCGTGAACCGATCACCGCCAGGCTTGTGTTCAGTGAATGGGACGTGGTTGTGGCGCATATAGGCGCGCACTTTGGCGGTGTAGAGCGAGGCTGCCATGCCATAGAGCTTGTAGTGTTCGGTCATATTGTCTCTCAGTCGGAAGGTAGCGAAACGGGTCCCTGAAAGCTGCGAGCACCGCCCGGGGACAGCCAGAAATAAGTGGCTGCCGGATATGGCAAATCGACGACCCAGTGTTTCTTCAGCGTGATCTTGTTGAAGGCACCCCCCGGGGGTGGTTGAATCTCCTTGTCCCGTTGCGCATCTCCAATCACCTCGATGAAGTGCTCGTCACCGATGGTCATGATCGTGAGGGTGCGTCCTGCTTCAAATCCGAGCGTGTGGGCTTTTACAACCGTGATGAGTGTCGGCAAGTTATCTTGTCGAGGCACTGGCATTTCGCTGGGCTTTGCCACCTGCAGGCAAGGCCGATCGCCAATTGTTCTGGTCTGGACCGGAGTGCCAGGACCGGTTGGATCGTGGCGGAAGGCGGCCATATCCATCGCCGCTTTTCCGATACCGGTTTTGACCAGATTCGGTTCAGGGGTCCAAAGTTTGAAGTCCTCCGGAGAGGTGGGCTCGATGGACATCCAGATCAACAGAGTTGCCGGGTCCATGCATTCCATATACATGCCCGTTCCTTTGATCATCTGCCCTGTTTCAGGAAGAGCATCTTTCATCAGCTCTTCGAGGGGTTTTGTGCCTTGGATCACTTTGGGTTTCCTTTTTCGGTCGTTGCGGGGATCAAGCTGATGACAAGGAGAACGACCCCCATCGCAAGAAAGGGGAGATTGCCCGCTTCGCCGGGGGCGGTTGTTGGCGTCTCTATGGGCTTCAGTTCGCCAATAACGAACCGGCCAAATGCGCTGCAGATGAGTATCGCATAACAAAGCGGGATGAGTGAGCGGTAGCGAAACAGAACGAGGACATATATCGCTGCGAGCAGCAGCTGAGACAGTCCCCATTGGCTAAATATCGCGATAATATTGGCAGACGCACCGCCAGAATATTGATCAAGAGGAATGCTTGCAATGCTTTGCGCGCCGCCGTCTGGAGCGAGCAGATGTATACAGCTACGTACGACCGATAAGAGTGTCAGGGGAACAAGAGCATAAAATGCAAGCTTTTTTCCAGGAAAATTATTGTCGACTGTCTTTGGAAGCAGTTTTTCTAGCAGACTCTTCACGTCTGTTTCCTCCGGGTGCCATGTTCTATTGAGATTTGGCATTGTAATGACACGTGACTTGCCATTAAAACGCTATAACTGCAAGAGAATTTCCGGGAGGTTGCTGGATATGGATGTTTTGAAGACGCCGGTTGAAAGGTTTGAGAATCTCGATGGCTATCCGTTTGAGCCAAACTTTGTTTCGGTCCCGGATGGCGAGGGGGGAACGCTGAACGTGCACTATGTTGATGAGGGGCCAAGAGACGGGCAGCCTGTCATTATGGTCCATGGCAACCCGACCTGGTCCTATATGTGGCGAAAGCTGATTCCGGTTCTTGCTGAGGCCGGTTATCGCGCGATTGCGGTCGATATGGTCGGCATGGGCAGATCAGATAAGCCGTCGACGCTGGAAGACTATTCTGTTGCTCGGCATATTGCCTGGTTGCAGGCTGCACTTATTGATGGATTGGACATCCAGAACGCTCATTTTGTCTTGCATGACTGGGGTGGTATTGTGGGCCTTCGTTTGGTTGCGAACAATCAAGATCGGGTCGCGAGTGTGACCTACTCAAACACCGCATTTCCGACTTGGGAGCCAGGCAAAGAGATCACTGAAATGTACCGCGAAGATGGAAAATCTTATCGTCCGTTTCAGGATATGATCCGTCAAACAGAAGACTGGCCACACTGGGAGATGCTTTCGCAGCTCATCCTCACCGATATGCCGGAGAGTGTAAAAAATGGATTTGCCGCGCCTTATCCGGAGCCCGCCTATGTTGTTGGCAATAGAGCCTTCGCCTTGATGCTTCCGGTTCGCAATGATAATCCGATGCTTGAAGACAATTGGCGTGCACTTGAGAAACTGAAGACGTTTACCAGACCTTTTCAATGTATCTACTCTGACAAAGATCAAGTTGCGCCGACGGGGTACAAGTCGGTTCGGCCATTTATCCCTGGGGCTGGAGATCGAGAGGCGATCATCCTTGAGGGCGGAAGTCATTTTCTGCTCGAAGATATTCCTGAGGCTTACATAGATGAAGTTCTGAAGTTCCTAAGCGAACAGGGCAGAGCGGAATGAGATTTCGAGCGGCCCTTCAAAATAAAGTCGCCAAGCATCTTTTCAGTCTTGATCGGCGCGATGCGAAGCGGCGATCAGCTGAGCGAAAACGGGAATCTGAGAACGCGCCACATATTGTCGAATATTTCCACGAAGCCGGCGACCCTTATTCGCATCTTTTGGTCCAGCTTTTGCCGGAGTTTTGTCGCCGATATGAAATTGAGCTGCAGGTTCATATTGTGCCTCCGCCTGAGGACGCAGCAGCGCCAGACCGCAAACGTCTTGAAACCTATTCGCGTCGCGATGCTGAGATTTTGGCAAGACAGTTAAATCTTGAGTTCGATGACGCCTGGGGGCAACCGACCATGACCCGGGTCTCTCAGGCAAATAAGATGCTCGTCTCAGCGGTTCAGAGTGGTGAGTTCTTGCAGACGGGAAAGTTGATCAGTCAAACCTTGTGGTCAGGTGCCTCTTTTGAGGTGGATGCTGGACCAGATCCTGTCACCGACACTGCACTCGCTGAGAGTGATGAGCGCCGGGATAAACTTGGCCACTATCTTGGCGCAACGCTCTATTATGCGGGGGAATGGTATTGGGGCCCTGATCGACTTCACTATCTTGAGCGCAGGCTAAGAGATCTTGGAGCTGTAAACTCAGGCGCGCCTGAGATATTGTTGGCTAAACCACCGGGTACACCCTCCGCCGCATCCCATCGATCGAAAGCGCACGGTCAACAGCTGCATTGGTATTTGTCCTTTAGAAGCCCATACACGGGCATTGTCGCCGAGCGGGTAAAAAACCTTGCTGAGGTTTACGGAGCAGAGCTGAAACTTCGCTTTGTATTGCCGATGGTCATGCGCGGCATGCAGGTTCCTCGGAAGAAGGGCATCTATATCATGAAAGATGTGGTTCGCGAGGCTGAACGATTGGGCATTCCGTTTGGGAATATCGTCGATCCGGTCGGAGATCCTGTAGAGCGCGGCTACGCGATTTTGCACAACGCGATTGAGCAAGGGCGTGGTTACGAGTTCGTTCGGGCCTTCCTGTCCGGTGTTTGGGCTGAAGGGATTGATGCTGGAACGGATCGGGGGCTTAAACAGATCACCGAAACAGCAGGACTTTCATGGAATGACGTAAAGCATCTGATTGGCAAAGATGACTGGCGGGCGGACGCAGAAGCTAATCGACAGGAGATGTTCGAATACGGTCTTTGGGGGGTTCCGAGTTTTCGGGTTGGTGAGGTCGCTGTTTGGGGGCAGGATCGATTGTGGGTGATTGAGCAGGTGCTTTCCGAAGAAAGGGCGGCGTAATGGAAGTTATCAACGAAGTCATACCATCAGATCCCAATCAACTCGCGCAAATGTCGGATCCAGGTCCTGACGGGCCTGTTTTTATGGTGAACTTATTGAAGTTCAAGGAAAAGGCCGAGTATGCAGATGGTCGAGAAACCGATCTCACGGGACGCCAAGCATACCAACTTTATGGGATCGGCGTCGCGGGTCTCCTGCCGCAATTCGGTGGAAGGCTGTTTTACATGTCGGATGTGACGTTCCTGGCTTTAGGACAAGTAGAAGAGCTATGGGATGAAATCGCCATCGCGGCTTATACGGATCGAGCGGCCATGTATGCAATGTCCCAGTCAGAAGAATGGCAGGCGATTGGCGTTCATCGCGATGCTGGACTGGCGGGTCAATTGAATATTGAAACCGTGATTCCAAAGACCGCCCAGGGGCTTCCCTGGTTGGAGCTTTTTTTGAAGGGGTTTGATCAATGATCTGGGTCAAGCGTGGCTTGATGGGGTTTGTTGGAATTGTGCTTTTGGCGTTTCTCGCCTTCAATCTGTTCAAAGCGCAATTTGCTCTGGCTCTTTTTAACCGCGCGGTCGATCAGAATGCGGGAGTGGATCGCAGCGCAGCGCTGCCGGACGGTTTGCACATCTATCTGTGCGGAACTGGATCACCCATGGCCGATCCGAGCCGCGCTGGTCCCTGTCTCGGTGTGCTGGCGGGGGAGCGTGCCTACGTGTTTGATGTTGGCTCCGGCGGCACTCGCAATCTCGGCAGTATGGGCTTTCCTATGGCGCGCCTTGAAGCTGTTTATCTCACACATCTGCATTCTGATCATATCGATGGGCTGGGGGAGCTATTGCTCAATTCCTGGATCGGTGGCGGGCGAACACAGCCGACACCGATTATCGGCCCGCCGGGAACATCAGAAATCGTTGATGGATTCAATACGGTCTACCGCATCGACAGCACCTATCGGGTCGCGCACCATGGCCTGGACGTTGCTAACCCGGATGGCTTTGGTGGTATTGCCACCGAGATAAACGCTCCGGTTGGTCCTCCAGGGCGGGCTGTTGTTTTTGAAGATGAGGCCTTGAAGATTACAGCGCTTCGTGTGGACCATTCACCGGTAGAGCCTGCTTATGGCTATAGAATTGACTACAAGGATAGATCAATTTCAATTAGCGGTGATACGGTTTTTCATCCCGGCTTTGTTGCCGTCTCAGATGGGGTGGATTTGATGCTCCACGAAGCGCTCAACAAGGAGATGGTATCAAAAATTGGCGCAAAACTTGGAGAACGTGGTCAGGCCAACGGACAAAAGATCTTCGCTGATATTCTAGATTATCATGCATCACCGGAAGATGCTGCCCGCGCCGCACAAGAGGCGGGTGTTGATCATCTGATTTTGTATCATCTTGTACCGCCACTCCCTGTTGAATTAATCGAAGCGGTATTTATTGGCGATGCCCATTCGGAATTCGATGGCCCGATTACGATTGGTCAGGACGGTATGATTTTCAGCCTGCCCGCAGGATCGAACCGGGTTTCAATTATTCAGGGCTTTTGACCCTGCCCGTAAGCGAGCCTTCTAAACCATCTCTAGTTCAAACCATAGATTTTTGCTTCAATCTCTAGAACAGCTTTTACTTCAGGTATGGCTTTGACCCGTTTGATGAGATTGGAGAGATTGGGCCAGGTCAATGGGTCGACCTCATAGCCTACATAAGCTGCATTGAATAATGGGCTTACAAGGGCAAGATCGGCTATCGAGAATTCACCAAAGATGTATCCATCGGCAGGGGCGATATCTTCCAGATGCGTCAGGAGAGGCGGCAGACGTTTGGTTATGATCTTTTCGATCTCTTCTTCATTGGGATCCTGATTGAAAGCCCTTGGTCGCATAAACCTCTCAAAGAAAATCCCTGTGGCAAGTTCTGTTACCCGCGTGCCTCCTAGTTCCTCATACCAGTCGGCAAGTGCTCTCTCGGTGGGCTTTGTTGGATAAAGCGCTGGATCAGGATAGGCCGATTCCAGATATCTGCAGATCACTTTGGAATCGCAGAGCGTCAGATCGCCATCGACGAGGCTGGGAACTTTGGCCAGTGGATTGATTTTGCGATAATCCTTGTCACCGGAAAATGGCATTTGCTGTACGGTCTCATACTCAATGCCTTTTATGTCGAGCATTATGAAGACTTTGCGCACGAATGGTGATCCGTGGACACCATATATTTTAATCATTTCATCTTCCGTGATTTGCCTGCTTTTTCAGTATCATGCTTGCGATGCGTGTTTGAATAGGTGGGTTTTCTCGTTGGTGGCGTTTAAGGGGGGCGTCGACGATTGTGAATAAAGTCAATCAGTCGAAGTCCGAGTAAACCGACAATGAGGACAATTAGCGCTACAAAGAAACGGACATGGACAAAGCTGATAATCGGGCGTGTCACGAACACTTCAGTGTGATCAAGCGAAGCAAATTTCAGGTCGCCACCATTCACCATCGTCGGTTCGAGGGTCATCTCGATCATGTCGCGCAAAGACCGGTATCTAACGACAGCGACACGATCGACGTCCCTGCCGTAGTCTCCGAGCATTAAGCCAGCACGTTGCGATACTATCACAGGATGACCCGCGCGTTCGAATAAGAGTGGAAACACAATCTTGGCGTATGCCTGGTCCGCACTTCGTGCGTCTTCGCCCTCCTTCAGTTGTTCCAGGTTCACAGCATAGAATTCTTTTCCATCATCGAGGGGAATCATCTCCTCGATATTGGCCACAAAACTCTCCTCCCCAGGAGGTGGGTTTGCGTGAACTTGTTTGAAGCGCTCGAGAAGAGCTGCGCCTTCTTCATTCGAAATTGGTTTGCCGTTGCCGCCATACCAGGCTGAAAAAGCTGCAAAGGCAAGAAGCAGTCCGCCTATCCAGGCCGATTTCATCCAAGTTGCTGCTGCCATCTCCACAACCCCTGCGCGTGTGTAAAAATGGCATGTCACACGCCATTTATTGAGCTCTACCAATTGTTTTTCCAGGTTGGAAGTCGTAAGAACATATTTATTGGCAAGTCGCTTGCTAAAATTATGCCGATCCATAACGGCGAATTGTGAACCGACCATATTGAGTTCACGGGGAGGATAAAATGAGAAGAGCTCTGCTCTCAAAGCTGCTGACAGGTGTGTCGTTGGCCGCGGCGAGCCAATTGCCAGCTATGGCGCAAGAAACGGATGGAGTGGGGGCTGTCGAAGAGAGCCGCCGACTCGATACAGTGACGGTCAACGCGACACGCCGCGAAACGGGCATCCAAGAGGTGCCGATTGCAGTGACAGCACTTAGCGCCGAGGCTTTGGACCAGGCTGGAGTGCAAGATATTACAGATCTTCCGGCACTTTCGGCCAGTTTTAATACGAATAGCTCGAATTCACAGGCAACCGGGACAACATTTCGTATTCGAGGTGTTGGAACGACAGGTAATAATGCTGGCTTGGAAAGCGCAGTTGGCGTCTTTCTCGACGGTGTCTTCCTTTCAAGACCTGGGATTGCGCTTTCGGATTTGGTAGATTTGGAGCAGGTCGAGGTTTTGCGCGGGCCGCAGGGCACGTTGTTTGGACGGAATACGTCAGCAGGTGCGATTAACATCCGAACGGCGAAACCAAATCTTGAAGAAGTGGAAGGATTTGGCAACCTGACTGTCGGAAACTTCTCTGCAGTGAATGTTCAAGGTGGGGTGTCGGTACCCTTAGTCCAGGATCGTCTTGGCTTGCGTGTATCGGGTGCGTTCAGCGACCGAAATGGCTTTCTAGATAGTACCAACCCGGATAATCCTGAAGGCAGTTTTACGCGCAACCGTTGGCTGGTGCGTGCGCAGCTATATGCTGAACCGACTGATAATGTGACTGCACGTCTCATCTTCGATTACGCGGATTCCGATGATCTTTGCTGTGATGCGGTTCATCTTTCATCTTCTGGGGTGCTGCCGCTCTTTCCGCTGGCTGGTCTGCCTGCAGATGGTGGCGCGCCTGTCACTGGTTTTGAGGAGTCCTTCCAGGGGCTTGTCGGAAATGGTGGACGTTTTGAGGATCCGACCGAACAATTGGGTGTGTCGTTTGAGCTGAATTGGGATTTTGGCCTCGCCAATCTGACCTATATCGGTGCCTACCGCGATTTTGAGTCCGGCCCGAACGTCCAGGAAAATGATTTTCTGCTGATTGATGCGTTCTCCGCTCTTGGGTCAACGGCCACACCTGATACGATCGACCGACCGAATGGCCAAGATATTGAGTCTATTACCCAAGAATTAAGGCTGCAGGGGACGGCATTCGGAGACCGGCTCGATTGGCTTGTTGGCGCTTATTACTCCGATGAAGATATCGTCGTCGATGCAACGCTCATACAGGGGGCGGACTTTCAAGCCTTTGCCGGTGTTCCGCTTCTGGCTGTGCCCGGCGTTTTCCAAACACTGGGCGGGGTGCCGCTCTTATCGCTTACGGCTAGTCCGCTCAATCCAACCGGCGTTAGTGCAGCTGGGAACTTCGCACAAAATCAGTTTACTCAGAACGGCGAGTCCTATTCTTTTTTCACGCACAATGTTCTCGACATAACGTCTCGTCTGAACCTGACATTGGGTCTTCGCTATGTGAACGAGACCAAGGATGGATCCTTTGATCAGATCGAAGCCTTTGCGCCTGCGTGTTCCGCACTTATTGGCAATATTGTCGGGGGCGTTGTTCCGCCAGCCTTTGCCGGTGGGGCTTTCGCACTGAGTTGTTTCCCACAAACGGCTACGGCTGATCTTCCAACTTCGGTACTTTTGCCAACACCGAGAACATTCGCCGAAACTTTCGAGGATGATGAGCTCGTCTACACGGTCAAGCTCGGATATGAAATTGTTGACGGCATCAATACCTATTTCAGCTTCACCCACGGGTTCAAATCTGGCGGCATCAATCTTGACCCATCTGCAGCCGCTGTTTCGAATAGTGCTGCGGTGCTTGCTGGGGTTGCGACAGGTATGCCCGTCGCCCCGATCTTTGGCGACCCGACATTTGATTCTGAAGAGATTGATGCGTTCGAGATTGGCATAAAGGCGGATGTGCTTGACAACCGGTTACGATTGAACCTTGCAGGTTTCTATCAGAACATTGACGATTTTCAGGTGTTGGAGTTCACCGGCACGCAATTTACCACCTTCAATGTTCCGCAGGCAAAATCGATTGGGGTCGAACTGGAAGGACAATTTATCGCGACGCGTAATTTGGTTCTGAACAGCTCGGTGACGTACACGGATGCTGAGTACCCTGATGATTGCGATGATGGCGTCTTTTCACCCGTCATCTCTCCACTTTGTGGAAATTCGCTCACCAATGCGCCTGAATGGGTCGTCCTGTTCGGCGGGCAATACGAGAGAGACCTGACAGCCTCTGGTTTCAGAGGATTTTTCGGTTTGAACGGGCGGTTTGAAAGTGATCGCCGAACGAGCACGCAGGCTGTTTTGCCTGATGGTTCGCCGCTACCTTTCGACATTCAGGATGCCAATACAAAGCTTGATCTGCGCGCGGGCATCTCGAGCCCCGACGATAGATGGGCGCTGGAAATCTGGGGCAGGAATGTCACCGATCAGATCACGCGAAATACGACATTCAATCTGCCGCTGAATGGGGGCGCACGCGGAGCATTTATTGATGATCCGGCGACGTATGGAGCGACGCTGAGATTCAAATACTGAACCCTGAGTGAGGGGTGCCTCCGATCTAAGGGGCGGCTCGTTTGGGCCGCCCCCTTTTTTAGATCAAGTTAGGGGTGCTTGGCGCAACCGATTGCGGAGTATTTTTGGTCTGATCTTCGTTATTGCAATCAAAAGACGGCCCGTGGTTAGGGCCGTCTGAAGTGTGCTCTTTAGAAAGAGAAGAGGGGGCTTCGGGGCGATTGGCGATTTACTCGGGGACGACCTCAGGTGCCAACGCTGCACTTAGTAGACTGATGCCCTGATTACAGGCTGGATCAATTTCTTCGTTCTTGGCGGAGAGGCAAACCATTATCCGGCCGCCGCCCTCAATGATGCCTGCACAATGCTCTTGGATGTCAACTGCGCAAACCTCATGTACACTAGTGAGACGATCAAAAAATGTCTCAAGAATGGTGCTTGTACCTTCAGTTGCAGCGTAGCAATCATCGGTCAGGCTGTCGGTGTGCGCATAAAGGCAGGAGCCAAGCCGGCCATCTTCGAGGGTCACGGCTGAGCAATATGCAGCGATATCGCTTTCGCAGCTTTCAAGAATATCTTGTGCAGATGCGGTTCCAGACAGTGCACCAGTAGCAAGGGCGAATGAAATGAATTTAATCGACTTATTGAGCATGGTGCACCTCATGGAGTGACGATGATGTACGCCGTCTTACCTGCGTCATCGATCGTGGTTTTGTAGTAGACGCCGCCGCAATATGAGTAGCGAACGCCTCCGACGAGGCGAACGACGCACCCTGTCGCTGGCAAGGAGTAGTAATAAGCATGTCTGCGCGTGACGCGGCGCGCTGTACGACGCGTGGTCCTTCGTGCGACGCCGCGCGCGGTTTGCGCATCGGCTGTGGGCATCCCGAGCATTGTTTCGATCAAAGTTGCAGTAGCTTTAATTTGAGTAGAACTCGGCGCAAGCATCGAAACTTTGCTGGCGGCAATGGGGCTCAGATAAACGAGCGATAAAAGGAGTAGAGCTCTCAGTTTCACGTGCTGTCCTCACGATTGGAAATTAATGATGTTCTGATGGTGATCGGGCTGTTGGTCGATCTTTGCCGTCTACCCGTTGGTGATTTCGTCCAGCGTTACGTTGCCATTTGAGTCCGCATCTGCCCTGGAAAATGCGCGGTCATAAAGGCCGCGGCCTTTAACCGTTTTGGATCGGCCGATCTCATCTTCGGCCTGTAGGTCGATAAACGTTCTGAACTCGGCGGTGGTTAATGCGCCATCTCCGTTCTCGTCGGCCATTTCGAAATTCTCTTGGATCAACACATCTGTGCTGACCTCTTCGCTCACAGCCGGTGTTAGTATTCCAATGCCGGCGAGTGATACCAATATCAGTGCGCGTAAACGGTCTTTTTGATCCATGGCTTATCACCTCACATGATTTAATGACCAGCGATATGCCATAATAATTCTGCCCAATCAAGATATTTGTTCTTGGGGTTATTGCCTTGATTTTATTGTATTATAAGAGTGACATACATAGAAAATCCCAGTAAATCAGCAAGTAACTTGCCAAAATAAATATCTTCGATAAAGGTGTGAGTTATCCGGGGGAGCCGAAAGTCACTGCGTGTGGACTCCTCAATCCCGTCTTGATCAAAGCCGGAATTTAGGGGGCATCTTTATGAATCGCACAACACTAATCGCTTTAGCAGGATTTTGTGTCCTTCAGGCGCTGCCCGCGTCAGCTTGCGACTTCGAAGATGCGGACGGACCCGATGTCGCCCTGGTTTTAAGTGGTGGCGGAGCATTCACAACAACGCAGGTTGGTGCCCTTACCGTGATAGAAGAGTTGGGCGTCCCCATTCATTGTGTCCTTGGAACGAGCATGGGCAGCGTCACCGGCGCAATGTATGTATCTGGGTATAGCGCCGAAGAGATTGCTGATATTTATCGCGATCGACCGTGGAATGCAGACTTTCGGCGTGAACCTGATAGGCGAGATAAGTCTTATCTTCAAAAAGAGTTCGAAACTCAGTATTTTTCCGACTATTTTGCAGGGATTGGCCCTGATGGCGTCCAGCTGCCGGGCGGTCTGGCGAGTATGGTGGGGCTCCAGGCCGCTTTCAGGGATGTCTTCGCTCATATTCCAAATGACATCGACTTCACCACCCAATTGCGGGTGCCGTATCGGTCTGTTGCGATGAATCTGTCAACGGGTGAAGCGGTTGCATTCGACGGCGGCGATCTCGTTCAAACCATTCTTGCCAGCATGGCGGTTCCGGCACTCTTTGCCCCAAGGCAGATTGATGGCGACTATTACGTTGACGGAGGTATGGCTGCCCAATTGCCTGTGCGCCTAGCAAAAGCCATGGGTGCTGACATCGTTATTGCGATTGATACAACAGTTGAGCCGTCGAAGATTCAGCGGGATCCGTCGCTGAGTGGAACCACCCAGCAGCTCGTTCAGATCACGGTCTACCAGAACCGGCAAGCAGACGTCGCCGCATTGGGTGCTGGCGACGTATTGATGGTTCCAGATTTGGCAGGGTTGTCGACGGGGAACTTCAATCTCGTTGATGAGGGCGTTGCATCCGGTAGGGCGGAGGCTGACAAGTTTCGGGTCCAACTACAGGAAATCGCACGCGTGGCGGCACCGAACCGCGACCGCATCATGGATCCTGGTGATCGCCTTAAGCCTGAGGGCGATCTGATACTGGTCAACGAATCGGTGATCGACGACGATGTTATTACCCGACGATTGGGATTTCGCGACGGCGATTTCGATGATCGTCAGGATCTCGATCAGCGCCTTCGAAGCCTCGCAGCCTTCGGTGGATTCGGCGATACGGATTTGTCGAGTACTTTGGACAATCCGCTACTTCGGGTCGCGCCGCGCTCACTCGGCCGCACGTTGTTGCAGGCTGGATTTCAAGCATCGACGACTTTCGACGGGGATGCCCAATATGCATTGTTGGGGAGGATCTCTCGGCGACCAGTGAGCCGGTTAGGGGGAGAGGCAAGTCTGTCATTAGAGCTCGGAACAGACTTTGGCGCTACAGCTCAGTATTATCAGCCATTAGGGCGTGAAGGCCGTTTCTTCGCGGTTCCTGTTCTGTCATATCGCGGTGAAGAAGTTCTTTTTGATATCGCAGATACGCGGTTGGGGGAATTCTTCCAGCAGCGTGGCGGCGTTCGGCTTCGCCTTGGCCGTGAGCTCGGTAATTGGGGGATCCTGGCACTTGAGGGGACTGTTGTTGCGGGCGATATCGAGCCGGTCGTGACCGTCAATCCTGACGTCTTGCAAGGAAATTCCTATAGTCAGGGGGGCGGAGGTATTTCCTTTGCGGTTGATACGCTCAATCGAGCCGCTTGGCCGACAACGGGTGTGCGAATTTCAGCGACCGGGGAGCTTCTCTTTGATTTGGAGACCGGGGCAGAGACTCGGAAGTATACTCTGTTTGCCTCGGGTGCGTCCAAGATCGGCCCATTTGGACTTAACTTTAGTGTCCAGGCTGAAGGCATTGAAGAGGAAAACAATGAGCCGGTGCAGATCTTGAATCTCGGCGGATTTCGCCGACTGTCTGCCTTTACTGAAAGCTCGGTTCCGAACGATCAATATGTACTTGGGACAGCCGAAGTCTTTTACCGCCTAACCGGGACTGGGGGTATGTTGAATTTTCCGGTTTATGTTGGAACCACGCTCGAATATGCGAACATCGAATTCGACGTTTTCCAGGATGGGCGATCAGATGATGTTTTTGCTGGGTCGATTTATTTGGGAGCCGACACGATCCTTGGTCCGCTCTATTTGGGAACGGGTGCAAGCGATAGCGGAGCGTTTGCGGTGTTTTTGCACTATGGGCGAACATTCTGACCCGGAGCTGAAAGTGAATGCCTGGGCTTGCTGCTTCCAATGAGTTAGCCGCCCATGCTGAGCAGTCCACGCAGGGTGACCAAAATAAACAAGAGTGTGTAAGCAGCACTTGCGACCCATAGGGCCAGAAGAAAGTTGCGCCGTTTTAGATCGCGAAGGCGAGAAACACTGATGAGCTCGGCAGATGTTTCGTCTAGCCAATCGCATGCTTTCAGTTCGGAGCTGTAGCGTTCCACCGTCATCTTTAGAGGGGTGCGCAAATAGAATGGCTCGCTTGATCGACCGCCGATTGACGTTCGGGATGGATGGAGGACCCTTGCAAACATCAACAGAGGGATGAAGAGAAACAACCAGCCCATTATAATGCGTGGGAGTGAGATGCTTGCGCCGAGGCCAGATTCATAGGTGCTGGACGCAAGCCTTTCTATGATCTCGAACGAAA
>JBCBUY010000033.1:0-28550 GCA_039817885.1 Pseudomonadota bacterium
CAACCAAAGCGGCTTTGGTTGCTGGCCATTGCCATACCGATGGCGATGACGGGTACGGCCCTCGGCAAGGGTATTCTGGACCGGATGAAGGATGATGGCTTTCGAAGCTGGGTGAAAGGGCTCGTGACGATCATTGGCGTGATCTATTTTGCCCGTGCAGCGATTGGCTATGGCTGGATATGAAAACCCCCATCCGGTGCGGACCGAATGGGGGCCATTCTCTTGGGGTGAAACCTAAGTCCTAGCTTTCTGGGACCATTTCGAGGTTCACCTGGAAGATCCGTGTTGTGCCGCTGACTTCATTGCCAACGGCGAGAAGTGGAACCCCTGTCGGGCTATTGTCTGCGGAGATAAAGTCGAGACCTTCAGGGCCAAGGTCGCCGACGGCCGGGTTGGTTGAGTCATCAGGAAGCTGGGCGTCCACCGAGAAATCACGAATATTCAGATAGGTCTCGAACACAGCGTTCGCCGGATCGCTGATGTCGTAGACCATGATACCGCCAATCCGCTCCAAACCGATAAAGGCGAGTGTTACGCCGTCGACAACCCCAACCTCGATGCCCTCTGGCTCTGGACCGGCATCGTCGGAGCGCGCCTCGAATGAGTCGTTCTCATCATTGTCGCTGTTGAAGTCATCGGGGAACATATCTGCAGTGATGGTCTCGAACATCGACCCGGAGTCGAAAACCAGAGTTCCCGACGCATCGAAGATTGAGAAGGACCGAGAGCCGAAGGCGAATATCTCATCAATATCGCCGTCGCCGTCCGTATCGCCATCTGTGAGGGACACTTCCAGATCGTTCAGTGCGGTCAGAGCCGCCGCGTCGAGGGAGGCATCGAAGACGCCATCATCGATACCGTCGTCAACATCTATGACGTCGGTGAAGACAACTTCGTCATCCCCAGTCGCTGGATCTTCCACTTCGAACTCGCGTCCATCACCTTCGTTTGCAGTAGCGATGAATACCTCACCGCCAATGTCGAAGGCTACTATGGAGTCCGGCATGCGGAAGCCTTGCACAGGTCCGTTTACAATGTTGATGCCGTCATCATCGTTCGGGTCGAATTCATTGCCAGCAAGGCTGTGGTCAACCGTGCCGAAGCTAACGATGCTGGTAATATTCGCCTGGTCGATGTCGAGAATGGCAAGACCGTTATTTTCTTGCAGGGAGATAAAGGCTGTTTCGCCATCGGGAGCGACGGCGATGAACTCTGGCTCTAGATCTTGCGCAACGGTCACTTGAGGAAGTGTTGAGACATCGACTGTCAGCGGATCGGCGACGCCACTGAAATCGGGCTGATTGAGGCGGATGCCGGCGGCAGCCAAGTCGGCGGCGTCGTCATTAAAGCCGAGGAAATCTGCGGTGTCGGCCACCGCTGTTGCCACACCGCCGGAGATGTCGATGATGCTGATCGTGCCGGCCGGGTTTGTCTGAAGGTCGTCGCTGACCTCACCCTCATTGGCCACAAGAACGGTTTGGCCGTCTGGGGTGAAAGTCACCATATCTGGAAGTGCGCCGACGGTTACGGTGCCATCCAGCGCTAGGCTCGAAGAATCAAAGAAGGCAATCAGACCTGGGTCTGTTGCGTCGTCTGCCTCGATGGCAACGGCGACAAGCCCGTTCGAGACGGCAACACTGTTCGCGCCGGCCCCGAGCGCCGAGGCATCGATCTGGTCAACAAGACTTGGTGCTGTCGGGTCAGTCATGTCGAGCACGTCGACTGTGGTGTCATTGGAGTTGACGACAAAGAGCCGATCTGTGCTTGGGTCGAATGCCACGATTTCAGCTGCACCTTCATCGAAGATGCCCGTTTCGAAGACGCCGATGCTCTCGAGTGTCACCTCAGGCACCATGGTAACAGGCGGCGGCGGGGCAACCGGTGGCGCTGGTGCCGGATCGTCGTCATCGTCGCTACAGGCGCTTAGAAGCAAAAATGCCCCGGCAGCCAATGCGGTTGAGAGCTTCCATCCTGCTTTTGTTTTGGGGTTTTTTTGAAGAAACATGTGCACTTTCCTCACCTTGTCATGTGAGGCGTGTGCGTAGGCGGCGTTTGTTAACCTTAAACGACACTGATGTGACGGAAAGACGAAACCTCACCCTCGCCGTTTTGCAAAGAAATCCCTCAGAAGGGTACTCGCCCTGTTTGCATTGGCAATATCCTGTTCAACCTCTGGCCGCCAGTGGCAGGTGGGTTGATCGAAAAAGCACGGACCATGGATGATCGCGCCCCCCTTTTCATCCGCGGCCGCGAAAATCACTTTGCCAATGCGCGCCATGCTTATGGCTCCAGCGCACATGACGCATGGCTCCAGCGTGACATAGAGGTGCAATCCGGTGAGGCGGTAATTCTCTATCTTGGCTGCAGCGGCGCGGATGGCCACGATCTCTGCGTGGGCTGTTGGGTCGTGAGCGGCGATCGGACCGTTCGCCCCTTCCCCGAGTATCTCGCCAGTGTCAGGCGCGATGATGACCGCGCCCACGGGCACCTCGCCGCGCTCGGCCGCCTCACGCGCCAGCTCAAGCGCACGCTCCATAGGGGATAGATGATGAGGCGGCTCGGACAGTTTAAGGGTTCCAATCGGTTTCTGGAGTGCTAGGCGAGCGTTCATGCGGATCGTAGGCGGAAAATTCAAGGGTCGATCGTTGGTTACCCCAGCCGGTCGGCACACGCGTCCGACATCTGACCGTGCGCGCGAAGCCATCTTCAATGTGCTGGCGCATGCCGAGTGGGCACCCCCGATCGAGGGTGCGCGGGTGATGGATATCTTTGCTGGGTCCGGTGCGCTTGGTCTTGAGGCTCTGTCGCGCGGTGCGGAGTTTTGTCTCTTTGTCGAGATGGCGACGCCGGCTTTGAGGGCGATCGGTGACAATGTTGATGCGTTTAACTTGACTGATGTAACACGTCTTCGTCGGCGTTCTGCTGATGCACTGGGAGATTTTCCAGAGGTTCTGGGAGAGCCCTTCAACCTCGTTTTTATGGACCCGCCTTATGGAAAGGGTTTGGTTCTGCCGGCGCTCACCGCGCTCAGCAAAGGGGGCTGGCTTACACAGGACGCGGTCGTCATGGTTGAAATGGGAAAGGGCGAACCTTTTGAGGAGGACGGCTGGTGTATCGAAGACCAACGGGGCTATGGGGCAGCCTGCGTTCGCTTTATCCGCCCGTTAGCTGATGTGTGACGGCAAGGCCGATCAATGGCCACGTGATCAGCAACACAAAGGCGATGAGCAGAGCTGCTCGCTTCAATCTATCTACAAAAATCGCCATTCCCTCTCGTGCCATGTCACGGTTAACTGGCCCTTTGACAAATGTGGCAAGAACTGGGCGAGCATTGTCTGAATCGCCCGAGGCTTCTAGACGTAAATGGTCGTTTGAATGTTACAAAACCCTCATCTTGGTTCGATCGTTCCGGCCGTCGGCGTTGTTTGTTTTCGCGATGACGAGGTCTTGCTGATCCGGCGCGGGCAGGCCCCTCTTGCCGGCGCTTGGTCCCTGCCCGGCGGACGGATCGAGTTTGGTGAACCTGCAGCCGATGCGGCGCTTCGGGAGCTGAAGGAGGAAACGGGCATTGATGCAGAGCTTTGCGGGCTGATTGATGTGGTTGATGGCCTCTTCACGTCACGTCGAACCGGCCAAGTGACCCGCCATTATCTTCTTTGCGACTATGCGGCCCGCTGGATAGCCGGAGATCCAAAAGCTGGGGATGACGCGGCTGATGCGAGGTTCGTGACCCCAGAGGCGCTGAAGACGTTTGACCTGTGGGATGAGACACGACGGATTATTGACGCTGCCCGCGCCCTCGTCTAACCGCGCGAAGAGACTGCGGAGCGACCCATTCATGGCTGATACGTCCAATCTTAAGGCAGAGCTGCTTTCGACCCCCGTGGAACATATCGACATTAAGCGGTTCGACGGCCGGGATCTTGTGGATGCCTGGGAGAAGATGAGCTTCACGTCACGGGATGCTGCGCGCGGTGCACGGATCCTAAACCAGGCGATCGAGGATACAGACTGTGCGGTGATCCTGACACTGGCTGGATCGACATCGGCCGGCGGATGTATGCATGTTTGGAGAGATATGGTTCGGCACAATATGGTCGACGCTATTGTGGCGACCGGGGCGTCCATTGTGGACATGGATTTCTTCGAGGCGCTCGGGTTCAAACATTATCAGGCACTGGATGTTCCCGACGATCGCCTGCTGCGAGATCTCTATATCGATCGGATCTATGACACCTATATCGATGAAGAGGATTTGCAGGCGACGGACCATGCCATCTTCGAGATTGCGGACGGCCTGGAGGCGTCGGCCTATTCTTCGCGGGCCTTCATTCGGGAGATGGGCCGATGGCTGGCTGGAGGCCATGCGAAGAAAGGTGGGTCGCTGGTGCAAGAGTGCTTTGAACGGGACGTGCCGATTTTTTGTCCTGCCTTTTCAGATAGTTCCGCGGGTTTCGGTCTCGTAAAGCATCAGGTCGAGCGGATGAAAGCCGGGGCGTCCTATCTTACTATTGATAGCGTTGCGGACTTTCGGGAGCTGACCGAGATCAAGATAAAGGCCGGGTCGACGGGGCTCTTTATGGTCGGCGGCGGTGTGCCGAAGAATTTCGCCCAAGACACGGTGGTGTGCGCCGAGATCCTGGGTCATGAGGATGTCGAGATGCACAAATATGCCGTACAAGTGACGGTCGCCGATGTCCGCGATGGTGCGTGCTCGTCCTCGACATTGAAAGAGGCGTGCTCCTGGGGAAAGGTGGATGTGGCCTTGGAGCAGATGGTGTTTGCCGAAGCCTCCTCCGTGGTGCCGGTGATGGTGTCGGATGCCTATCATCGCGGGGGATGGAAGACACGTCAGCCGAAGCGGTATGGCACGCTCTGGGACAGGGGCTCTTAAAGATGGATCGACCAGCAGACCTAAAAAAAGCCTCTGAGTTTGAAACCCTGGTGGAGATCATGTCTCGTTTACGGGACCCGGAAACCGGATGCCCCTGGGACGTAGAGCAGAATTTTTCGACCATTGCGCCCTACACCATCGAGGAAGCCTATGAGGTGATGGACGCCATCCAGAAAGAGGATATGGGGGAGTTGCGTGAGGAGCTTGGGGATCTTCTTCTGCAGGTCGTCTTCCATAGCCAGATGGCCTCAGAGGCTGGTCATTTCTCCATCGAGGATGTTGCGCGCGCTATTAATGACAAGATGATCCGTCGTCACCCTCATGTTTTTGAGGTGGCTGATGGCCGAGACAGCGATACGCAGATAACGGCTTGGGAGACGCAGAAAGCGGCTGAACGTGCCGCGAAGATCAATGAAGGGGATGTGGCGAGTGCGCTCGATGGCGTGGCCCTCGCCTTACCTGCCCTCTTACGGGCTGAGAAACTCCAAAAAAGGGCTGCCCGGACAGGTTTCGACTGGGCGACACCTGAGCCTATTTTCGAAAAACTCCAGGAAGAAGTTGGGGAGCTCAAAGAGGCGATGTCGGATAATGATCCCGACGGTATTGAGGATGAGCTTGGCGATATCCTGTTTGTCTGCGCAAACCTTGCCCGCCGGCTTGGGGTTGATCCAGAAGCGGCGCTCCGCCGGACAAACAACAAGTTCGACCGCCGGTTTCGGGCCATGGAGGCCAAAGCTCTGGATGATGGCAAAGACTTTTCAACGCTTAGCCTAGACGAGCAGGAAAGCTATTGGCAGGCCGTCAAACGAGATGAAGGCTAGCGGTCGTTGACCCGCTATTCGCGGGCCAAAGCCCCGATCGCGCGGACCGCGACTATGTTGTCTAAGTCCGAATCTGCTTTGAGGCGACTCCCGGAAAAGCCGTTTCGAATTGGCCATATTTTTCGGTTGGCAATCGAACCTGTAAAATACTCTCTCCGTTGCGCTCACAGACGGTTTCGCCTGTTACTTCGCCGTGAGTGTACAACCAGGCTCGAATGGCACCTTCCTCTGGCTTGAGAGAGATTTCGAGATCCAGGGCCGCGCGGCGGAGATTGGTTTGAATAAGGTCAATCAGGTCAGCGACCCCGTTGCCGTTCAAGGCGGACACGAGCACTGCTGGTGGATGCTGGGCGTCGATCGCCTTTGAACGCAGCATAATGGCCTGATCTTGTGATAGCTGATCTGCTTTGTTCCACGCCTCTATTATGGGCGGCAAATCACGTCCGAATTCTGCTCTGAGTTGCTCGAGAACCCGTTCGACATCCACTTTCTGTGAGGCGTCGACGGGGCTCGATCGATCGCGCACATGGATCAGGAGATCCGCTTCCATGGCTTCTTCAAGCGTTGCTTGAAATGACTCGATGAGATGGGTTGGCAGGTCGGCAATGAACCCAACTGTATCGGTCAGGGCGATATCGCCAATATCCGGGAGGCTCACGCGCCGAGTTGTTGGGTCAAGGGTGGCAAAGGGCATATCCTTGGCCAGTACATCTGCGCCCGAGAGACGATTGAACAGGGTCGACTTGCCAGCATTGGTGTACCCAACTAAGGCGACAACCGGAATACCGGATCGGATGCGCGAGCGACGCTGCTGGTACCGGGTGCGCCGCACGTCATCGAGATCCTGTCGTAACCGACGGATCTTTGTATCGAGCATCCGCTTGTCGGCTTCGAGCTGAGTCTCGCCAGGCCCAGAGAGAAAACCATTGCCACCGCGCTGGCGTTCCAGGTGCGTCCAGGTGCGGACAAGTCGTGAGCGCTCATAGAGCTGACGGGCGAGCTCGACCTGAAGCTGGCCGGCTTTGGTGCTCGCGCGCAGTCCAAAGATCTCGAGGATGAGACCGGTCCGATCGATGACTTTGACCTTCAAGCGCGTCTCAAGATTGCGCTGTTGCACGGGTGTCAATGCACCATCAAGAATGAAGAGATTGGCATCTGTTGCCTCAAGATCATCTTTGATGCGGTCAAGAACACCGCCGGTAAGCAGGTGTGAGGGCGAGGCTTTGCGGATCTGTTCGCTTGAGACGAAACTCAGCTCGCAGCCGAGGGCTTCAGCAAGGCCAACCGTTTCCGAAGACCGGGCCTCTGTTGGGCGGTCAGCGGGGGAAAACCACGGAATTGAGATGCCTGCCCGATCGGAGGGCGGCCGTCTGTCGATTAGCTTATCGCTCAACCTGTTTCGGCTGCGGCGGCCGTCTCCTCATCGAAGAGTTGGACAGGCGCGTTGGGCGCGATGGTTGAGATTGCATGCTTATAGACCAGCTGCGGCGCACGGCCTTCGCTTCGCAACAGGACACAGAAATTGTCGAACCAGCTAACCGATCCCTGGAGTTTCACACCGTTGGTTGTGTAAACCGTTAGCGGGGTTCGCGCTTTACGAACCGCATTTAGAAAAGTGTCTTGTAAGTTCTGCTTCTTTTCGGCAGCCATTTTTAACTCCTGACGCTTCCTTGCGCGTTAAAATGATTATTGTTTGCACGCAAGGTCTTCCTGCTCTCTGCATGGCATGTAGGTCAATCCGACACAGAAATATAGGCTATTTTCGCCAAAAGGCTGGCGATAGCGCCGGCAACAGAGCAATGATTTCCAATCTGCCAAGGATCATAGCACCAATGAGCACAAAGTGTTCGGTTGAGGCTGCTGTCGGCAAGATCTCGATAATCCACCCAGAGTTAGAGATCGCGCCGACCGCATTGACCAGGGCGGCTGTGAAATCCCCGCCTTGTAAGCTCAGCATGATAAAGACAGCCGTCGCCGCCCCGACATAGGCTATGAGGTACACCCAAACCCCGAGGACGGCTTGTTCCTTCTGGTGTCTGTTGCGGTACCGCAGGGCAACGACGGAGCGCTGATAGCCGAGGCGGGCAAATTCCTGGCCTGCGCGGCGAATGAGGATAATGACCCGAGCGAGCTTGATGCCGCCAGCGGTCGAAAGGGCTGATCCGCCGATCATTGTTGGCAGGATGATCAAGGCTATAGGGATTGTGGCAAGTGCAGTTTCGCGGTCTCCCCAAATGGGAACTCCCGATGTTGCCAGGGATGATAGCGCCCAGCCGAGGCTCGCGAACAGGCCGAGGCCCGACAGGGAAATCAGAAAAGCGACAAAAATGATCAAGGCGCTGAGGAGGGTCAGCTCCGGATCGATGGTAATGGTGCGAATGCGCGAGGGGGTGAGATCGAGCATCACATACATGCCCGCGGCCGCAAAGAAGAGCCCAACAAACATGATCAATGATTGGGTCCAGCTCGGTGCCAGCGCCGCCGGTGCCCGGGGATCAACAAGGCCGGTCGATGCGATGCTGATCGCGCGCTCCAGCGCCGCAACACCCGACATGCCAGAGATCACCATCAGCGAGAACAAGATCAGGATCAATGCCGCGCTTATGGCAGCGACGAGGCGGGCGACGCGCGGCACCGCTTCAAAGAAGCTGCCTTGCGGAATGGTGAACAGAACTGATCTGTGCACCCCTGGGCCCGCAAAGCCCATGGCCGCGAAGACAGACGCCGTTGTGATCAGGCTGAACATCAATCCGAACAGGTGAAGCACCCCCCGCCAGATCAGCAGCGATGCTGGCCATCCGGCCTCACCGACGTCGATGACGCTATGGCCTGTGGTTGTGAGACATGACGCTGCCTCGTGAATCGCCAGCAAGAAACTGGTTTCCGTCGAGCCGACAAAGAAGGGTATTGCGGCGGGTATCGGGGCAATGGTGCACCAGAGTATGACCACCGCCAGGGCATCGTTTACCCTGGCCGGTGCAGTGGGTTTCTCGGTCCAGACGATCATCGTGACCGAGCAGAGCGTGGTGACCAGCCCTCCCAACAGAAATCCTGTGGCCTGGGGGAGTTCCCGACTGGCAAATGCCACCAGCGCAACAATCAACATTGCGGCGCTGAGGATGATGCCAAGTAAGGCCGAAAAACGGATGACGGAACGGTGATTCATGGCCGGAGCCTGATATCTAGAAGAATTCCGGTCGGATCCGGAAGTATTGTTCTACTTTTCGCGTCATATGCCTCTCATAGAACAAGATGACGTGGTCGTCCGATGTAATGCTTGTCGACCCGTTCGGGAAAATGATCTCATCGCCACGCACATAGGCGGCGGCGGTGATTCCCTCGGGCAGATCATCATATCCGAGCGCGTTGCCTATTAGGGTCGAGCTGTCCAAGACAACACCTTCAACGGCCTCTGCGCGCCCATCTTCGATGGAATGCAGTTTGAGAATACGACCACGCCGGATCTCCTGAAGAATTTGCGATACGGTGAGCGCGCGCGGATCGAGCACCATGTCCACGCGCAAATCATCGCTGAGGGCGGCGAGGTTCACATCATTCACAAGCGCCAGGGCGTTTGACGCCCCTGCCCGCTTTGCGAGATTACAGATCAGGAGATTGGTTTTGTCGTCACTGGTCAGGGCGACGACGAAATCTGCCCCCTTGATCCCCGCCTCCTCCAATATCTCCATGTCCAGGCCATCGCCTTGAATCACGATGGTTCGTTTCAGCTGCATTACAGCGGCTTCGGCGCGTTTCGGATCGGCTTCGATCAAGCGAACGCGAATGGAGGTTTCTTTCTCGATCTTTTTTGCAAGATAAGATCCGATGTTTCCGCCCCCGATGATGACAAGATGGCGTAGCTCTTTGTTTTGGCGGGTGAATATGTGTGTGAGCTTGGCGGCTTCGTCTTCTCTGACAGCAAGATAGGCACGGTCATCAGCCTGTAGGCGATCGTTTGACCGTGGTGAGAAGACGACGTTGCCTCGCCCGATGCCGACAACGCGTGCTTCGATGTCCGGGAACAGGCCATCTATCTGATCTAGTGCAGTATCCATGAGCGGGCTATCGGAGTTGATGTCAAACCCAAGGAGCTTCAGCCGATCTCGGGCAAAATTTGCGCTGGTCAAAGCGCCCGGAGAGCGGATCCGCTGGAGGACTGCATCTCCCACGGCCACTTCTGGTGAGATGACCATATCAATGGGTAGCCCCCCGCGAGAGAAGAGATCGCCGGCGCTCTTTTTGAGATAGGATTGCGCGCGGACGCGGGCAACCTTGGTTGAGACTTCAAATAGCGTATGGGCAATCTGGCAGATCACCATGTTCACCTCGTCATGCGCGGTGACGGCGATGATCATTTCGCACTCTTCGATGCCAGCTGCACGCAGCGTGTCTGGATATGCAGCATGGCCGACGACGCCGCGCACATCGAGATCTGTCGATATCATGTCGACGAGTTCGGGATCTGCATCGACAATCGTAATGCTGTGCTTTTCTTCAGCCAGGCGACGAGCAATGCCCTGGCCGACCCGTCCGGCCCCACAAATCAGAACGCGCATTGGCTTCGTTTCCTTTGCCGGCGGGCCGAATCAGCCGCCTTGACGAACTTGGGAGGATTGTAGGCCGAGAGCCTTTAATTTTCTGTGCAGAGCGGATCGCTCCATACCTATGAACTCAGCCGTGCGGGATATATTGCCATTAAACCGCGTGATTTGAAGGGCGAGATATTCCCGCTCGAATTGCTCGCGGGCATCGCGCAGCGACAATCCGACGAGTTCCGCTGAACCTGAGGAATTGCCCGTTCGTGCGAGGGCGTCGCGTTCTTTTGGTAGTTCATCGACGCTGACCGGACGGGGATTGTCCGATGGTGAGAGGATCATGATCCGCTCAACAATGTTTCGCAGCTGGCGGATGTTTCCGGGCCAATCCATAGATTGCAGAAATGCGATGGCTTCGCCGGAGAAAGGCCGCGGTTGGAGGCCGGACGATTCACCAATGTTTCTGGAAAAGTAGTCGACAAGTTCCGGAATGTCTGCGCGCCTTTGGGCAAGCGATGGCACCTGCAGCGGGACCACATTCAGACGGTAATAGAGATCTTCCCGGAACCGCCCCGCTTCGATTTCGCGTTCCAGATCCTTCGTCGTTGCCGAAATGACCCTAACATCGACAATCACATCGGACTGTCCACCAACGCGCTGGAATCGTTGGTCTGTCAGGACCCGCAAGATCTTGTTCTGGGTGCCGCGGGGCATATCGGCGATTTCATCCAAAAGAAGCGTGCCGCCATGGGCTTTTTCGAACAATCCGATGCGTTTTGGAGTCCCATCGGAGGTTTCTTCACCAAAGAGTGCGTGCTCCATTTGATCTGGTGATATGCTGGCCGCGTTGACCGCCAAAAACGGCCCGTCCGAGCGGGCTGAGCGCTCATGCATGAGCTTGGCGGCGAGTTCCTTGCCAACGCCGGCCGGCCCTGTGATCAGAACGCGGGAATTTGTCGGAGCGACTTTTTCTATGGCGTTTCGAAGGGACTGGGCGGGTGCACTGGAGCCAATCCACTGTTCGGCGAGGCCGGCCTTGGATTTGAGCGCTGCGTTTTCGTGCTTCAATCTGGTGGCTTCTAGAGCCCGCTCAATCAGCAGAATCAGTTTGTCGCTCTTGAATGGCTTTTCGATAAAATCGTAAGCGCCTCGGCGGATGGCCGCGACGGCTGTTTCTATGTTTCCGTGGCCGCTGATAACGATGATGGGCAGGAGCGGATCTACAGACTTCAGATATTGCAGGACGGCGAGCCCATCCATTCCGCTTCCTTGAAGCCAGACATCGAGGATAACCAGGGAGGGCGTGCGGCTGCGTACCTCGTCGAGGGCCGCCTCTGCGGTCGCTGCCATCCGGGTCTTATACCCCTCATCCTCCAACACTCCGGCAATGAGTTCGCGGATGTCCGGCTCGTCGTCCACGATGAGAATGTCACCGGCCATTATACAAGCTCCCTATTGGTCGTTGGACTATCAACCGGGACCTCACCCGGATCATCATCAGCTTCCACCATTGGAAGACAGATTCGCACGCACCCCCCTTTCAGCCCATCGGTTCGTTCGTGCAGTGAAATAGAGCCGCCATGGTCGACCATGATCCGGCTGACAATTGCGAGGCCAAGACCTGTGCCGCGTTCTCTGGTCGTCATATAGGGCTCAAGCAGTCGATCCCGGTCTTCGATTGGAAAGCCAGGACCATTGTCCTGGATTTCGATTTCAATCTTTTCGGTGAGTTTCTTGACCAGGATATCAATCTTTCCGTTGATTTCTTTTTCCTCCGGGGCCGAGAGAATGGCCTCAGCAGCATTCTTCAACAGATTTCCGATCGCCTGATCGAGCAGACGCTGATCCCCGGAACAATAAATGTCGGTGTCAGCTTCTTCGACCTTGATCGAGATGTCCGGGGTGACCATGCCTCGCGCAAAGGCTGTTTCACGCAGCATTTCGGAGAGGTTGAACCGTTCGATCTGTGGCTTGGGCATCTGGGCGAAGTTCGAGAAGGACTCAACCATTCGACCGATATCGGCGACTTGGCGAGTGATGGTTTCAAGGCTTCGCTCAAACACGTCGTCCTGTTCGCCGAGTGTCTTACCGTAGCGACGCCGCAGGCGTTCGGCGGCGAGCTGTATGGGGGTTAGCGGATTGCGGATCTCATGGGCGATGCGTCTGGCGACATCGCGCCAGGCCATATGACGTTGTGCGGTGACAATCCGGGTGGCGTCGTCAAAAGTCAGGACGCAGCCGCCATCGTCATCGGCCACGCTGCGCAGCCTTATATAACGAATGCTTCCCCCAAGACTAAGCTCAAGGGAGGCATCATCGGTTCGGTCCTCGCGGACGGCCTTGTGGGCATGGGGCCTGAATTCCGGAACGACATCATGTAAGGGACGTCCTTGCAGGTCGCCCTTTCCGATCAGGGCTTCGGCGGACGGATTTGCCAAAACGATATTCATGCTGGCATCGGTGCGAATAACCCCGGCGCTGACCTCGGCCAAAAGGGTTTCCAGAAATTGCCGGCGATCTTCGGACTCTGTTCGCGCCGTTTCCAAGGCCTCGCGTTGGGAGCCGAGCTGGGCCGTCATCGTGTTAAACGAGTTGGTGAGGGCATCGATTTCATCGTCATTGCGCGGGGGCGCGACACGGGTTGAGAAATCGCCATCTCGGACAGCGCGAGCGGCGTTTGCGAGGCGGCCTATTGGTCTTGCGATCTGGCTGCCGGCTTCAAGTCCCAGTCGGCCGAATAGCAGCACTGCAAGGGCAATGATCTGAGCATATCCTATGACGAAAAATGTCTGCAGGCGGCCGCTGACCGCTTCGGCTTGTCGGTACTGGGTGAGCGCCGTCTCCGCGTTGCGCAAGCGGGACAGCGTTTCCGGATTCACCTCGGTCAACAGATGAAGATAAGAGCCCGGCATGTTGTCCAATTTGAGGGTCGCTGAGACGAGGCCGATGCCTTCATAAAGCGTTTGGCCTGCCAGACCCTGATCCGCTTCAGCCGTCGCATCGGCGGTCGGAGCGACGAATGCGATCGGTTGTTCCACTTTCGCCGTCAGTGTCGGTTGACCGGCACTGTTCACGATAAAGGCCGCTCCAAACCCCCAGACAAGGGCTTCGAGGCCTAGAGCTTCCGCAAACAAGGCCGGATCATTTCGAAGCCCCAGGGCCGTGTCGGGAAAATCGATGACGCTCGCCACAGATTCGGCTCGGGCGGCGATCTCGGCACTCGCCGCATCCAAGCCTTCGCGCGACAACTCCGCGGTTTCCTCAACGATGGTTCCGATCCGGTTACTGAACCAGGTATCGAGTCCCTTCGTGATCGTTGCGCCAAGGACGATCGCAACGATGGTAGCGGGCAGCACGGATGACAGGCTGAACAAGAGCATGAAGCGGCGAACCAGGCGGTTGCCCTCTTCGATGGTGCGGTCACGCTGCAGATTAAGGTATCGCCGAACAAGCAACACGCCGAGTACGGCGATCAGAATGAAGTTTACCCCTATCAACCAGGGCATTATTCCGGAAAATGGCTGCGTAGGGTCGACGCTGAATATCGTAACGAAGGTCAGAAACAGCGCTATCAGTGCCGCAATGACGAACACGACCTGAAACAGGCTGTAGTTGGACCTCGACGCCGCTATTCCGTCAAAATACTGCAATATTACGCCCGTATACGCATACTCATTGTAGCCTAAAGGCCACAGGTGCGGACTTTGGGCCACACTTTGCGTATGGTCAATTAGTCTTCTGCAAAACCAAGTGCATTTATTTTCGCGCGCAATGTGTTGCGATTGAGCCCCAATATGCTTGCAGCTTTCACTTTGTTGCCGGATGTGATCGACAAAGCGAGGGCGATTAGCGGGCGTTCGACCTGTTCCATAACCGTATGATAGATCCGGTTCTGCTCGTCCGGGTCTGCCGCCATGAGATCTGGCATCACATAGCGTTTGAGAATTTGATCGATCTCAGGTTCCAGGCCTTCAGATGCAGGAGCGGCGCGCGTCAGGTCGTGGCGCATTGCTGATTCAACATCCCGGGCGGAGATGGCTGCGTCTGGGCTGAGGGCTGAAAGACGGAGAATGACATTCTCCAACTCCCGTACATTTCCGGGCCATTCATACGCTGCCAGCAGATCGAGCGCTGTTGGATCGAAGCGTTTCGCGGGCAGACCCTGGTCCCGCGCACGGATCAAGAAAGCCTGGGCGAGATCGGGAAGATCTTCGCGGCGATCTCGCAATGGCGGCAATGTGAGTCGGACAACGTTCAATCTGTAGAACAAGTCTCGGCGGAACGTGCCTTCCAGGACAAGCGTGTCCAGATCATAGCTGGTTGAGACAATCAGCCGGGCATGGCCGGGGCGTCTGAGCAATCTGACAAGTCGCGCTTGTGCGTCCGCAGACAGACCTGCCACTTCGTCTATATAAATCGTTGCGCCGGCATCTTCGCGAATTGACGCAAAAGCATCCGCCATTTCATCGGTGCTCAAGCCATCGAGGTCGAGCAGTAGAAATGGTCCGTCGCGGTTTTGTCCAAGATCGTGGATCGCACGCGCTGTGAGTTCTTTGCCGACCCCGGCTTCCCCTTCGATCAAGACCGTCAGGTTCGTGTTCATCACGCGAGAGACGACCCGATAGACTTCCTGCATCGCCTCAGACCGTCCAATGAGCGGTAGGACGGCGTCTTGTTCGGCTTGTCGGGTCTGGCGGTCGATGCGTTTCCCGCTCACCTGCTTTTTGAGCGCTCTTGCCACAAGGCTGGACAATGCTTCGATGTCGAAGGGCTTCGGCAGATAGTCAAATGCGCCATGCTCTGCGGCAGATGCGGCCGTCAGAATGGTGTTTTGGCCGCTCATGACGATGATGGGCAGTTCCGGTCGCTCGAGACGCATGGATGGCATGAGATCGAAAATCGGATCGTCATCGAGATAGACATCGGTGACAACGACATCCCCTTCCCCGTTGCGGATCCAACGTTGGAGCGCTTCGGGGGAGCTGGTTGTCCGCACAGCATAACCTTCGCCCGTTAAGGTCTGGCTGATGACCATGCGTATGCTGGCATCATCTTCAGCGACAAGTACTGTCGGCTTCGACATGAAGTGTCACCCCGCGATTGGAAGATAGATTGAGAATCGTGTGCGCCCCGGCATGCTGTCTAGATCAATCGATCCATCATGGGCGGCGATCACTTGACTTACGACAGTCAGACCTAGCCCGCTGCCATTTGGCTTCGTTGTATGGAACATGTTGAAGATTTTCTCAGAAGCGGGCTCGGGAATGCCTGGCCCGTTATCCTCAATGACGATTTTCATCATGCGACCACTTTGCCCGCGCTTCGGCTGTTTGATCCGACGGTCAATCGCGAAACGGGTCAGAACCCGGATTTGGCCCGCGCGGCCTGATCCTGTGATCGCTTCCCCCGCATTGCGGATCAGATTTTGAAACGCTTCGTGAAGATGGTCAGCATCTGCGTGAAGGTCCGGCAGGGACGGATCGAACACACGCCTCAACGTGACATTCGGTCCGAGGGCGAGCTCTTCGGCTTTAATGACCCTGTCCAGCACTTCATGGACATTGCAGGCGTCGCATCGTGGTGCAGAGAAGAGCTCGAATGCCGAGAGCTCATTGATCAGGCGCTCAATTCGCCGGCTTTCGGCAAGCACCATGTCGAGAAGCTCCGTTTGATCCTCGCGCGCGCCGCGAAGCAGCAATTGCGTTGCTCCGCTGATACCGGCCAATGGATTCTTCACCTCGTGGCCAAGTATTCGGCCAAAAGCGGCCAAGCCGGGCGTATCTGGCACGGTGGGGTGCGTGTCCGGCCCTGCGATAAGCGCAATGGCAAATGTGCCGTCTGACGCGCAGTCGACGACCACCGTCCTGTTTTTAGCCGAAACGCCAGGCCCATCGAGACGAAGATTGGCGGAGGTCACCCGCCCGCGTGTTTCCTCAGCGCGGTCGATCAGCGCGAAGATATCGCAGTCATGGTAAAAGATATCCGTCAGCGAACGGCCTTGAAGTGCCTCGCGGGAGATCTGAAGGAGCGCCTCCGACTCCGAATTCACCGCGCGGACCCGGCGGCGGCGATCAAGCTGCAACAGAGCGGCCGGAAAAATATCCGGATCGATCGACAGAGGAAGGGTATCAATACTCGACATGGTCAGGCGGCCCATTTCGCAGGTGCCCGCTCGCTGAAGAGCTCTGTCAGGGCATCGATTACGGCGTCGAGCGTGTTGATCCGGCAAATGGCGCTTTGGGCGCGGCGTCTTTCAATCTTGTCGACTGCCAAAGGAGCCGACGCGATGGCCGCCGACATATGTTTGCGGGTGACCCGCACGCCAAGACGTTCGCCGTAAAGCTCAGCGGCGTCTCTGAGATGATCGATAAGTGACGATAGGCGTGTTTGAAGATCAGGCTCGGCATAGGCCTTTCCGCTAAGTTCGGCGTTGATTTGAGCCGGTAGCCAGGGTTTACCGATGGCGGCCCGACCGATCATGACGGCGTCGGCGTGCGACTGTTGCAGTGCTTGTTTTGCATCTTCAACGGTCACGATATCGCCATTCGCGATAACGGGAATCGAGACGGCCTCGACACTGTCGCGGATGCGCGCCCAATCGGCCGTGCCCTTGTAGAACTGGCAACGTGTGCGCCCGTGGATGGTGAGCAATACAATGCCGGCCTTCTCGGCGTCGGTCGCTATATCTGGTGCATTCAGAAGTGCATCATCCCAGCCGAGGCGCATCTTCAACGAGACGGGAACGTCGCCCGCTCCTTCAATGGTGGCTTTGATGATGTCCTTCGCAAGCTCTGGATGCCGCATCAGAGCCGAGCCGGACAGCCCGCCGGTTACTTTTCGGGCCGGGCAGCCCATATTTATGTCGATCTGATCGACCCCGGCCTTTGCCAGGAGACGGGCTCCGGCTCTCATATGGTCCGGATCACGGCCCGCCAGCTGCACAATCCATGGGCAGCCTTCATCGTGGCGACAGGCGCGTCGCACAACATCAGGTCGCGCCAGAACGAGTTGTTCGCTCGCCGTCATCTCCGAAACGACAGCTTCAGCTCCGAATTGCACAGCTTGCCGGCGGAATGGTGCATCGGTTGCCCCAGACATGGGCGCCAGCCATACTGTTGGGATCATATTTCGAGCGCGGTCTGCCATGCGTGCCTGTTTCGTATGTTGCGTTGCACAATTTATAATCGATGAATCGAAAAAGCGAAGCCTTTCAACACGTCTGGTATAAATTGATCGCACCCCGTAAGTAAGCGGAATGATTCAGGCAGGTGCAGTCATAGTCGCGGCAGGACGGGGCTCTCGCATGGGAGGTGGCCCGGAAAAGCAGTATCGGGACCTGCTCGGAAAACCTGTCATTTGCTGGAGTGTTGAGGCCTTTTTGCAACATAAAGACGTTGCCAATGTCGTTGTTGTCGCGCCGGTTGAGGGGTGTCAGGACATGCGGGACGTGATCGGGGATGGTGTTGAGATTGTTCCGGGCGGACATACGCGAACGGAATCAGTTCAAGCGGGACTTCGTGCGTTGCGCCTGGCGGATGACGCTCCGGTGCTGATCCACGATGCCGCGCGGCCTGGTTTATCGCAGGCAACAATTTCCCGTCTGCTGGATGCCATTAAAGACGCAGATGCCGCGGCCCCTGCCCTCACCGTTTCAGATGCTTTGAAACGTCTATCAGAGGACAGCGTGCTAGAGACGGTGGAGCGGACGCCGCTTCGGCGTATTCAGACGCCTCAAGCTTTCCGGTTCGGCCTGATCAGCGAGGCCCTTGCCAATCAATCGGACCTCGTCGACGATCTTGCTGCCATTGAGGCCGCCGGAGCTGAAGTTCGCCTGGTTTCCGGTGATCTGCGCCTGTCTAAACTGACTTATGAAGAAGACTTTGAGATGTTGAGCCGCCTTCTAACGCCTGCACCCATCCTACCGCGAATGGGAACGGGTTATGATGTGCACAAGTTCGGGCCGGGGGACCATGTCGTTTTGTGCGGCGTGGAGATTCCACATGAGTTTGGACTTGTCGGACACTCAGATGCCGATATCGGCTGGCACGCTTTGACCGATGCCATCCTTGGTGCACTCGCCCTTGGTGATATCGGTGACCACTTTCCGCCGTCCGATCCGAAGTGGAAGGATGCTGAAAGCGGCCAATTTCTGCGCCATGCACAAATGCTCGCGGCGAAAGAAGGATACGCGATTGTGAATGTGGACGTCACGCTGATCTGCGAGGTGCCCAAGATCAAGCCGTACAGAGACGCGATGCGCTCTCGGACAGCTGAATTGCTCGATCTTCCTTTGAACGCCGTCAGCGTCAAGGCAACCACGTCGGAAGGGCTTGGCTTCACTGGGCGAAGAGAAGGTATTGCCGGTCAAGCGGCGGCGGTTTTGACGCCTCTGGCGAAGCTGGATTAGGGTCAGGTCCATGTTTTCTGAACGATTGATCAATCACGCGCTCCTCGTCTCGGATGATGCCCGGCAGAAGCGCTTGCGGATTGCGACCGCTGAAAGTTGCACCGGTGGCTTGCTGGCTGGGCTGTTCACCGAACTGGCTGGGTCATCAGACGTCTTTGAACGTGGCTTCGTGACCTATTCAAATCGGGCCAAACAAGACGTGCTGAATGTGCCGGGAGATCTCCTCGCGGATGTCGGGGCGGTGTCGGAGGCTGTCGCGCGGGCGATGGCGGAAGGTGCTCTGGAGGAAAGTCGGGCGAATGTCACCATCGCTATTACGGGGATTGCGGGACCTGGTGGGGGCACGCCCATGAAGCCCGTAGGCACCGTCCATATTGCATGTGCCCGCGAAAATCATGCGATTATGCATGAGCTATGTCAGTTTGGAGATATCGGCCGATCTGACGTGCGGATCGCGACCCTGGAGGCGGCTTTGAAGATGCTCCAGGAACAGATTAGTCGCTAGATGTGTCATTGGGGGTTGGTGTCCTAGCCCTTGAGTGCGCGTCTGGTCGGGGGCCGGCCTCGATGTTCTGGTCCTCCTCATGTTGCGGGGCGACGATGTCTGCAGGTGCGGGTTCGGAGATCTGATCGAGGTCGAGTGGCGGCGCTGTCTTTGCAATCGGCTGAAAACGTTTGGCGGCTTCTGTCAGAAACGAGTCCATGATCTTCTGGACCGCCTTCTCACGATTGGTTGCCGCTAAGGCCGACAAGATCGGATTGCTAAACTGATAGTCGATACGAAATTCGATCTCGGTGCGGCCATCGGGCATTTCTCTGAAGAGCCAGTCGTTTTCGAGTGTCCGGAATGGGCCTCTGACCAGGCGCGCTTGTACCGTCAGCGCTGACCTGTCAGCTGCTACGGTTGTTGAGAATTGCTCCGTAAACCCTTTGAAACCAACCACAGCTTCGCCAATGCAATGGTGCGTGTCCCCCTCGTCGCGCGGACGGCTCTTCCGCAGTGCTTTCACCCATTTGATAAAACGAGGATAGGTCTCAATATCGGCCACAAGGGTGAACATGTCTTCCGGTGCGTAAGGCACGATCAATCGCTCAATATATCCTGTCATCGTTGAAGATCTAGCCCATGCCGCTGTGTTGCTGAAGTCTGTTGGTGCGCAGCCTCTCGACGAAACGCTGACCCCAATGATTGATAATATTGGCCATAACTCGCTAAAAGGACCTTGAATCACTATCTAATGTCCAGAGCGGCAGACCGCTGGGCCGCGCAAAGTACAAGAAAACAGAAGAGTGAGGCGTCCAAATGAGTGAGGCACCGACCCTTAAGCCCAAGTCCTATGATCCGAAAGCATCGCAAACTGGATTATTTTCAGGGCTTTTGAGAGCCAGACGTGAATTCGGCGGGGGCACATTGGCTGTTGTCGACGGCGACGAACGAAAGCTCACCTATAACGAAATCGTTCGGGCGGCATTCGCCCTTGGCTCTGCCCTCAAGAAAGGCACGCAGCGCGGCGAGAATGTCGGGATTTTGCTGCCGACAGGTGCGGGCGCAATCATCGCCTTCTACGCCGTCCTCGCGACTGGGCGCGTTCCGGCCATGCTGAACTTCACGGCGGGCGCGCGGAACATCAAATCCGCCTTAAAAGCGGCTGAGATCAAGCGCGTTATCACCGCGCACAAATTTATTGAGCTTGGCAATCTGGAGCCTCTAGTCGTGGAGCTGCAAGACGCCGCGGATATCGTTCATCTGGAGGATGTGCGCGAGAAACTGACCCTTCGGGACAAGATTGCCGGTGCCCTTGGCCCTTATCTGCCAAGCTTCTTTTATCGCACGCCCCATTACCAAAAACCTGGGGTCATCCTGTTTACGTCAGGAACAGAGGGTGAGCCAAAGGGCGTTGTGCTTAGTCATGAGAATATCTTGGCGAATGTGGAACAGGTTCGTGCCCATATCGGGTTGAGCGATCAGAATGACGCGGTGTTTAATCCGCTGCCTACGTTCCATTGTTTCGGTCTGACCATGGGGGCTGTTCTGCCGTTGACGGCTGGCGTGACCGCGATCTGTCATCCGAGCCCACTACAACCGAAAGAAATCGCCAAGCGGATTAGAAAGTCGGGATCGACTATTCTGCTAGCAACCGACACGTTTATCTCGCAATACACGCGCGCAGGCTCTGAAGGGGATCTTGATAGCGTTCGGTTGGCCGTGTGCGGCGCGGAACGTGTTCGGGACGAAACCCGCCAGCTTGTTCGCAAGAAATTCAATATTGAAATTCTTGAGGGGTATGGGGCCACCGAAGCGGCACCCGTTGTTGCTGCCAACAAACTAGAAGCCAACAAGCCCGGGACCGTCGGACTTCTTATGTCGGATATGGAAAGCGAGCTTGTTCCGGTTGAAGGTATAGACGAAGGCGGCAGGCTAAAAGTACGCGGGCCGAATGTCATGCTCGGCTATTTGCGGGCGTCCAATCCCGGCGTTCTCGAAAAACCACAAGAAGGCTGGCACGATACTGGAGACATTGTCTGCATCGACGATGACGGGTTTATCCGGATCATGGGCCGCGTGAAGCGGTTTGCGAAGATTGGGGGTGAGATGGTGTCCCTGGCCGTCGTTGAGAACTGTGCGAGCGCGATCTGGCCGGACAATATGCATGCGGCGGCGACGCTTCCCGATCCACGCAAGGGCGAACAGATTATCCTTCTGTCGGACTCCAAGGATGCCAATCGAGATGACATTCTCGCCTGGTGTCAAAACCATGGAACGCCTGAGCTGGCTGTGCCTAAGAAAGTGCTGACGGTCGATGAGATTCCGGTTCTGGGGACTGGTAAGCTTGATTATGGAGCCGTTCAGAAGATGGCGAAAGAACTCGTTGAGGCATAGACGTGTTTCAGTTCACCGCCGGTTCGTTGGCAGGCTGGCCTCACGCCCTCGTCGTGCGCTGCTTAGATTTGGTCTCGATATGATCGAGCTCTCGATGTCTCAGACCGTGGCAGGCGGAACAGGATCGTTCGCATGACCCAACCTTCCCCAATGACAGTATTGGTCATTGTCGATGTTCAAGAAGGGATGTTCGACCTTCCTGGGATTGGTCCGCTCCATCGGGATGAATTGCTCGGCAATATTCGTGCGCTGATAGATGAAGCCCGAACAGCAGATTGCCCAATTATATATATCCAACATGAAGGTGCCGCCGGTCACCCTCTCGCGAAGACGCAACCTGGCCATGCCATCGCCCACGAAATTGCACCACAGATGGGAGATCACGTCGTGCGAAAACGCGCGTGCGGCATGTTCAAAGCCACTGAACTCGATGACGTGCTGACGGGGCTCACTGTCCGCCGCCTCGTCATTTGTGGGATGCAGACCGAATTCTGCGTTGATACGGCCGTTCGAACGGCTGCCGATCGCGGCTATGACGTCGTTGTCGCATCTGGGGCGCATGCTACGTTCGACACGCCGTCCCTTACAGCTACCAGCATTGCTGACCATCATGAGATGATCTGGAAGCAGGCTTTCGGGCAGGTTATGGACGTGGACAAGATTTCGTTCCGTGAAGACGCCGGCGCAGCGGTCTGATAAGCGATCGCTCTATCATGACGCAAAACATCTACTTCGATGCCGCACCGCCCCTTGGCGAGATTGTTCTTAATGCGCCTGAAAAGCGCAATGCGCTGTCGGTTGCCATGTGGACGGCGATCCCCGGATTGATCGAGGCGGCGAACAGATCTGATCAGATCAAAGTGATCCTCATCCATGGCGGCGATGCCGGCGCGTTCGCTGCTGGGGTCGACATTTCGGAATTCGAAACACTCTATGCAACGCCGGAATCGACGAAGGCCTCGACTGAGCAAACTGATCGCGCTCTGGCTGCGATTGAGCAGAGCCAGAAGCCGGTCATCGCCGCCATTGATGGCCCCTGTTTTGGGGCGGGGTTGGCGCTGGCTCTGGCAGCAGATATCCGGATTGCCTCCCTTGGCGCGAAGTTCGGAATACCGCCAGTGAAACTCGGCGTTCTCTTTCCACCGGCAGACTTGTTGCGCCTTCTTCGCACCGTTGGGCCCGGCCTCACCAAAGAGCTCATCTTCACGGCGCGTGTGTTCGGCGCTGAAGAGGCGAAGGACATACGCCTTGTCGACCGGGTTACCCAAGAGGCCGGTGCAATCAGCGCGGCGCGGACAATGGCAACTGACATCGCTGCCCAGTCGCAATGGTCTGTCCGCGCGAACAAGGAAATGATCCGAGGTCTGCAATCCGGATGGCGGCCAGATGGAGAGGCTGCCCAAGACTTGTTCTTGCGCGGGTTCCAGGGGGATGATTTCAAAGAGGGCTACACGGCTTTTCTTGAGAAGCGCCCGGCCAAGTTTCCCAGCGTGTAGCGGTTAGACATCCCATGGTCGTGCTAGATGTGGAGGGCCCTGCCTTCGGCATCAAGGACGGCTTCGTGCATCATTTCAGACAGGGTCGGATGGGGGAAGATGGTGTGCATCAGGTCTTCTTCGGTGAGCTCACCTTCCCGCGCAATGACATAGCCCTGGATCAGCTCAGTCACTTCCGCGCCAATCATATGAGCCCCGAGCAACTCTCCTGTCTGTTTGTCGAAGATTGTCTTCACCAGACCGTCGCCGGCACCGAGCGCTATTGATTTACCGTTTCCAACAAAAGGGAAGCGGCCGACTTTAATATCGTGGCCGGCTTCTTTTGCGGCGGCTTCTGTCAGGCCGACGCTGGCGATTTGCGGGTGGGAATATGTGCATCCTGGCACATTCGAGGCATCGAAAGGATGGGCCTCATTCTTGCCGTGGATGCCTTCAACGCAGAGCACGCCTTCGTGAGAGGCTTTGTGGGCGAGCCAAGGCGGGCCTGTCACATCACCAATCGCATAGAGCCCCTGTACGCCCGTCCGGCCAAAGCCATCAACGGTGATATGTGTGCGGTCTATTGTAACACCGAGACCTTCCAGGCCGAGCCCTTCCACATTGCCGACAATTCCAATCGCGAGGATGACCCGGTCGGCCTCGATCGTCTCCGTCTTGCCATTGCCGAGATCGACCTCGGCTTTGACGCTGCCCTTGCCTTTGGTCAGTCCTTTGACCTGAGCACCCGTGTGGATCTTGATGCCTTGCTTTTCGAATTGTTTGCGGGCGAGTCCGGAGATTTCTTCGTCTTCGGCGGGCAGGATCCGGTCGACGGCTTCGACGACGGTCACATCAGATCCCATCTCATTATAGAAGCTCGCAAACTCTATACCGATGGCACCGGACCCGATGACCAGGAGCTTTTTCGGCATTATATCCGGCACCATGGCCTCTTTATAGGTCCAGATGAATTTGCCGTCGGGTTCGAGGCCTGCTTGCGGAATACTCCGGGCGCGCGCCCCGGTCGCAACGATCACATGTTTGGCCGTGTACGGCGCATCCTTACCTTTCTTGTCTTTGACGATGACCTTCGGTGCCGGTGTTCCTGTCTCCAGTCGGGCGTCGCCTTCGATGACGGTGATCTTGTTCTTTTTCAAAAGGAATTTCACGCCGCCGGAGAGTTGGGCTGCGACGCCCCGCGAACGCTTTACCACCGCTTCGAGATCAACCTCGGGCTTCAGCTCTTTCAAGCCGAAGTCTGTGGCATGTTTGGCGAGATGCATGACTTCTGCGGAGCGCAGCAAAGCCTTAGTGGGGATGCAGCCCCAGTTGAGGCAAACACCGCCGAGCTCTGCCCGCTCAACAATGGCGGTTTTCATCCCAAGCTGCGACGCGCGGATGGCAGTGACATATCCTCCGGGTCCGGAGCCTATGACGATGAGATCGAAGTCTGTGTCAGCCATTGCTTTCCCTCTCATTGGGGTACTTATGGGTCTTTGAGTTGTCTAAAGCAGCATGCTCTCTGGCATTTCGATATAGCGCTTGAAGGCAGCGAGCCATTTTGCGCCCTCGGCCCCACCGATGACGCGGTGGTCGCAGGTGAGCGTGACGCTCATAATGGTGGCGACGGTCAGCTCATCATTCGCGCCGACAACGGGTTTCTTCTCACCTGCGCCGACGGACATGATCATGCCTTCCGGCGGATTAATGATCGACGCAAAGTTTTTGATGCCGAACATGCCAAGATTTGAGAGGCTGAAGGTGCCGCCCATATATTCCTGGGGTTTCAGCTTTCGCTCGCGGGCCCGGGTCGCGAGATCCTTCATCTCGTGAGAGATCTCGGCAAGGCCTTTCAGGTGGGCATTACGAACCACCGGCGTAATCAGCCCACCATCAATCGCAACAGCAACGGAAATATGCGCCCCATGATGATAGGCGATGCCATCATCCGTATAGGATGCATTACAATCCGGCTCGTCCATCAGAGCCAATGCTGCGGCCTTTATGATCATATCATTGACGGAGACCTTGATGCCTTCCGGCGCAGCCGCGTTCACGTTCTTCCGTGCCGAGAGGAGATTGTCGATCCGCAGGTCCACATTCAGCGGGAAATGCGGCACCTGCATAAAGCTCTGGGTAAGGCGCTTTGCGACCGTTTTCCGGACATTGTCGAGCGGGACGAGTTCGTAGGACTCCGGATCATAAACGCGGTCGTCGAGCAGCTGTGGCAGGATCAGTCCGTCAGGGCTCGCAGGCGCGCGCGCATCTGTTGTGGCCAGCGCGCGAGAGGGCTCGAAAGTCTCGACATCTTTTCGGATGATGCGGCCATGCGGGCCGGAGCCCTTGCCGGCGAGGGCTGAAAGATCGATGCCTTTCAGTCCGGCGATGCGCCTAGCAAGCGGGCTCGCCTTGATACGCTCACCTGCAACAGACGCCGATGCAAGCTGACCAGACATTGGAAATGGCACTTCGCCGCCAGTGGTTTCGGCCTCTTCTTTCTGGGGAAACGGGACCTCTCCTCCCCCTTCTGGTTCAGCCTCATCCGCGTCCTGCGGGAACGGCACTTCGCCACCACCTTTCGGCGCAGCTTCCACGGCACTTGCGTCTTCGCCATCCTCAGCGAGCACAGCAATCACCTCATTGACCTTCACGCCTTCGGTGCCTTCGGGGATCAGGATCTTGGCGAGAATGCCTTCGTCCACCGCCTCAACTTCCATCGTCGCCTTGTCGGTTTCGATCTCTGCGATGAGATCGCCGGACTGAACCTCGTCGCCCTCGGCCTTCAGCCATTTGGCAAGGGTGCCCTCTTCCATTGTCGGGCTCAAGGCAGGCATCGTGATGTTAATGGGCATTGCTTACATCCCCTCACAGACAGCCTTGGCCGCCGCCACTATATCTTCCGCTCCCGGAAGGGAGAGCGCTTCGAGGTTCCCCGCATAGGGCAGCGGCACATTGGCTTGCGTCACGCGTGTCGGCGGCGCGTCGAGATAGTCGAAGGCGTCTTTTGCCACAGTCGCGCAGAGCTCTGCACCGACGCCCATAAAGCGCCACCCCTCCTCGGCGGTGACAAGACGGTTTGTCTTCATCACGCTCTCAACAACCGTTTGAGTGTCCATGGGGCGAATTGTGCGGAGGTCTATGACTTCTGCTGAGATGCCTTCCGCAGCCAAAGCTTCTGCCGCTTCCAGCGCGAAGCCGACCATGCGCGAATAACCAACAATGGTAACGTCTGTCCCTTCGCGCTTCACGGCGGCCTTGCCGATGGGCAGGACATAGTCGTCCAGGTCCGGCACATCGAAGCTTTCGCCATAAATGAGCTCATGCTCCAGGAAGACGACGGGGTTCGGATCACGGATGGCGGCCTTTAGTAGGCCTTTGGCGGATGCCGCGTCATAGGGCGCAATGACTTTGAGCCCGGGCACATGACCATACCAGGAGGCATAGTCCTGGCTGTGCTGCGCGGCAACGCGAGAAGCCGCACCGTTCGGCCCGCGGAACACGATGGGACAGCCCATCTGGCCGCCAGACATATAGAGGGTCTTTGCGGCAGAATTGATGATGTGGTCGATGGCTTGCATCGCAAAATTGAAGGTCATGAATTCGACAATGGGACGAAGACCACCAAAAGCCGCCCCAACACCAAGGCCGGCAAAACCATGCTCGGTGATCGGCGTGTCGACAACGCGGCGCTCACCAAACTCCTGGAGAAGTTCGCGGGTGACTTTGTAGGCACCCTGATATTCTGCAACCTCCTCGCCCATCACGAAGACGGTCTCATCGCGGCGCATCTCTTCGGCCATGGCATCTCTAAGGGCGTCGCGCACCGTGGTTTCGGTGAAGCTCGTGCCTGCCGGGATGTCCGGATCTTGAAGCAGCGATGAGTTGTGACCGATCGGCGTGGCAGGCTCGATAGCGCGGGGGTTTGGATCTTGTATCTGCGTTTCTGTCTTTTGGGCGGCTGCTTCGGCTGGAGGTGCTGCGTCCCTACCGGATGTCTGGACACTTCCCGCGTCCTCACCGTCCTCGGCCAGCAAGGCAATCACCTCGTTGACTTTTACCCCTTCGGTCCCTTCAGGGATCAAGATCTTGGCGAGGATCCCCTCATCCACCGCCTCGACTTCCATGGTGGCCTTGTCGGTTTCGATCTCAGCGATGATATCGCCCGACGACACTTCATCCCCCTCGGCCTTCAGCCATTTTGCGAGCGTGCCCTCCTCCATCGTGGGCGAGAGTGCGGGCATGAGGATATCAACGGCCATCTAGGCGGCTCCTGAGAACGGAAGGACCTGGAGGAAGATCAGCACAATGCCAACAATGCCCCCGAACCAAACAAGCGTGCGGACGACGGGGACGCCGAACCAGTAAGAGGGTGCGTAGGCGACCCGGCTCCAGAAGAAGATGGCTGAGCCAAGAGCTGTCATGTCATTTGCGCGGTTTGCGATGACCGCGATGATGACGAGCGGTGCAAACATGGCGAGGGATTCCAACATGTTCTGTGTGGCGCGCTTGCACCGCGCGACGGCGGCATTCGGATCAGCGATGTCGTCCCGTGCCCCGAGCAGGTCTTTGGTGCTGTATTGCAGGTTTCCGGTGACGGCTTCAGCCAACAGCATCACGAACAGCAAGGCCACACTGGCTGAGAGATAGGACAATTCGATCGGCATTAGGCACAATCCTTCTTCGGGAAATTGGGTTCGACCGGCTCGCCAGAAGCGCTGAAGGGGAGATTGAACGTAAACGCCTCCGGTGATGCCCCATAAGCATATATCGCACGCATACGCGCCACGGCCTCAGCGACGGTTGGCTGATGGTCGGCCGGCACCCACCACAGCGCCAGATTGGCAATCCCGTCGACGGGATCAAACCAGTCGGTTCGGCGGGACATCAGCTTGGCGTGGACGGTTTTGTAGGTGAAATCATATGCTGTCTCGATACTCTCCCAAACGGCGAGATTGATGATCACATTGGGGTCGTCTTCCAAAACTTCGAACCCGGTCGCGCCATCGCCGACATCATCTTTCAGTCGCCAGACGAAACCCGGAGCCCGCTCTGCCAACGTGTTTATTGGCCCAAGCTTCGTGACAAATGAGAACATTTCGTCGGCTTCAATGCCGCCAGCATGTCGGATGCGGGCAATGTTCGCGAGCGCAAGATGATGTGTCTGAGACATCTGGGTTATCCGTCCACGAGCACGTCGGTCCAGAGTTCTGATGGAGCAGGCTCTGGACTGGACAGCGAGAAATCAGCGGCGTCTTTGACGATGGCGCGGATTTCCTTGTCGATGGCTTTTAGCTGGTCTTCGTCGGCATGGCCGGCTTCGGTGATTTGGCTTTTCAGACCTTCAATTGGATCGCGGTGGGAGCGTACATCATCCACCTCTTCGCGTTTTCGATATTTGGCGGGATCCGACATGGAGTGTCCGCGATAGCGGTAAGTGCTCATTTCGACGATGTACGGACCTTTGCCGGAGCGGGCATATTTGACGGCCTTGTCGACGGCATGGACGTTTTTGCCGTGAAAAAAGCCGCCGACAAGGC
>JBCBUY010000034.1:0-28237 GCA_039817885.1 Pseudomonadota bacterium
CGCGACAATGATGGTGATCTGATCACCGTTCGCGGCCCGCATTACGGCCATATCATCGAATCGAGCAAACTTGCCCCCCATGTGGTCCAGGCCTTCATCGCCGCCGAGGACAAGCGCTTTTACGATCATAATGGTGCCGATACGACCGCCATCATTCGAGCTGCTTGGTCGAACTGGCGCTCAGGCCGAACCGTCTCTGGGGCCTCAACCATCACCCAGCAGACCGTGAAATTCCTGCTCCTTGATTTCAGTCAGACGATCAAGCGGAAGCTCCAGGAGGTCCGCCTTGCGCGCCAGCTCGAACGACAAATGTCGAAGGAAGAGATCCTAACCCTCTATTTGAACCGTATTTACTTCGGATCTGGAGCCTATGGCATTGATGCGGCGGCTGAGGAATATTTCGGCAAAGACGCAACAGAGCTGTCTTTGGGTGAGGCCGCTTTGCTCGCCACACTACCAAAAGCGCCCTCGCGCCTTGCCCTTGACAGTAATCTCGAAGGGGCCCGCGAACGCCAGCTTTATGTCCTCACCGAAATGGTGGATGCCGGTTACATCTCCGAGGCGCAGAAGGATGCGGCTTATGAGCAGGAGATAAATCTCGTCCAGCGCTCGGAGTCGGCAAGCGAGTTCGGACATATCCTTGACTCTGTGATGGAGCGGGTCGACCAGATTTTGACCGATGCGCCGGGAGACCTCGTCGTTACGCTGACCGTGGATGCAGATATTCAGCGGGCGGTTCAGGGTGCTGTCGTCACCGCCATCGAGACCAATGGCGAGGATCAGAATGTGTCCGAGGCGGCCGCGGTTCTCATGCGCCCAGACGGTGCGGTGATCGCCCTTGTCGGGGGGATTGACCATGAGACCAGCAAGTTTAATCGCGCGACCCAGGCTAAGCGCCAACCCGGCTCGGCCTTCAAACCCTTCGTGTTTGCGGCAGCGCTTCAAAACGGCATTGATGCCTTTAGCGTCTATAATGATGAATTGGTGCGCTTCGATGACTGGGAACCAAAGAATTATATCGATGGCTATGTGGGACCGGTCACCCTGGCCGAGGCGTTCTCGAAATCGCTGAACACCGTGGCCGCCCAGCTCGGACAAGATGTCGGTGAGGAGCGGATTATCTCACTGGCGCGGAGTTTCGGGATCACATCAGATCTGAGGCCACTGCCATCGATCGCCCTTGGGAGCCAGGAGGTGACGCTCTACGAGCTCACCCGTGCCTATGGTGTCTTTGCCAAATCAGGCGAGCGTCTTGATCCATTCATGATTCTGAAGATCGAGGATTCCCGCGGCCAGCTGATTTATGAGCGCCCGGACTATGACCCGGTGGATATTTTCCCATCGAATCTCGCCCGCGATATGAATGCGATGCTTGCCACTGTGATCCAGGGTGGCACCGGCGCGCGCGCCGCGATTCCTGGCTGGACCGCCGCTGGCAAAACCGGCACCTCACAGGATTGGCGGGACGCCTGGTTTGTTGGTTTTACCTCGCAATTGGTTGGCGGTGTCTGGGTTGGCAATGATGACGACAGTCCCATGAATAAAGTGACCGGGGGCGGTCTGCCGGCGGAGATCTGGTCTGAGGTCATGGCGATTGCGCTGAAAGACCAACGTCCTCAAACCCTCGCCGGCGCGCAGATTATCCGTGAGCCGTCGCAAGCGGCAAAAGAGCGGATTGCTTTTTATCGCGGGCTCTCCAAGGCGTTCGGCGACATTGAAGCGCAGACAGTGGCGGGGACCCGCAGCGACGGCACACTTCGCCCCTAGAGGACCATTGTCGGCAAATATGTGCTCGCTGATGCCAACCCGCTGCAGCGAATATTCCGTGCGTTCAGGACACGATCGGTCGCACGCTTCGGCTGGACATTGGATTGGTTCAGATCGCGGAGTTCAGTCCAATATTTTGGAAAGCAGTTTTGAGAACTGTCTCGCTTCGTCCTTGCTCAAATGACCGAGCAGTTTGTTGGTGGTTGCCACCAAAGCCCCATTGAATGCCGCCACTTGCAATTTGCCTTTGTCTGTCAGACCTAGCTGAAAACTTCGCGCATCCTTGTCATCCACAAACTTCTCAACAAAGCCTTTTCGCACGAGCAGGCTTACGATTCTTGAGACCTGGGATTTGTCTCGGCCCAAGCTCGATCCAATGGTCTGTGCTGTCGCTGTGCCGGACTCGGAGATCATGAACAAAACCATTCCGCCGATCGGGCCGATTTTTTCTTGATCGACGCGTTGCGCATTTGGATGCAAGTCAGAGTGAAACCGACGCATTAATCGATCAATCTGCAGCGCAAGCGTAGCTTTATCGTTCAACTCAAGACCTGTTGGTTGACTCAGTCAACCTTATTGTATCCACTATCCCGGCCAACTCAAATGCTGGCCGTCAATTTTCTGCCGAGGGAACGGTTAATGTCAAACACGCAGCTTAGCCTACTCAAAGTCTCATCCGTATTGTGGATGATATGGGGGCTCGTCCATATGCTGGCGGGAGGCATTATCATACCTGCGGATGCGTCCGGCGGCTTTCAGGCCATTGCTGACGCGGTACCGGCGGAAGCTCTTCAGGCAGATTATCACGAGGCGGTGGGCGGCATCCTCAATCAACATGGGTGGAACCTGCTTTGGGGCGGCGTCGTCACTTTTGTCGGAGCTATCTTCATCTGGCGGGCCAACATCACCGCGATATGGGTCACGGCGTTGATCGGCGGGCTCTTAGACGTCGGCTACTTCGTCTTTGTCGACCTCCCAGGATATGTGAACTTTGTCCCTGGAACGCTGATGACCCTTGTGTCCTCTTCGGCCATCATCATCAGTTTCTGGGTTTGGTATTCGAGTTCGAGACCGTCTTAACGCCGTCCACGCCCTGTTATGATCCGTCTTCGCTCGCGACGCTGAACAGGCAGATGGCCAGAAGCAAGGTCGCTACGACGCCAGACGCCCCGGCCACGGGTGACGGCAAGAAGCTGTCCCGGCCAAACATCATCAGGATCGTATTTGCCGAAAACGCCACGATGCCCACGAGCGCCGTCAGCCCGCCGAGCAGCCTGCCACCTTCGCCCATCTTGCCCATGCCGACCACAAAGGCCGCAAGCCCGAGCAGCACTTTCGCGGCATAGTAGACGAAGAATGAGAACGCGAAGATCGCTCCCGCGAGAACGGCAAGCTCACCGCCCGCCTGCGAGGCGTCCCGCGCCGGGCCGAACTGCACCAGCCCCACGCCGACCTGCACGACATTCAGCACTGCCGCAAACCCAATCGCCGAGAACGCCAGCGTATAGCGTTTCGCCATGGCCAGTGCAGAGCCCGCCAGTGCCGCCAGCACCACGAACATCAGCGCTTCCAATCCCCAGAGGATTTGGCGGTCCACATCAGGCGCGTTCAGATAAAGCGCCGTGTAAATCGGTTGTGAAATGGCCGCCAGCAATAGCAATATGGCAACGGCTTTAATGGTGCCGCTTCGTGTGAGTTCCATGGTTCGCTCCCCAGATGAATATGCTTCCTTCCAGCTCTGCACTGGCGCAAAAGTCAAGCCGAGCCCCCGTTCACATTCGCTTGATAGGAAACAGGGTACGATCCGGGCGTCCCCCTGTCGCGAGACCTGGTCGCCCACCCCGAAACACACGATCACTTATTGAATATCAATAAATTCATCCCCATCTCTCCTCCACACGAGGAGGAGATGACCATGGCCGACACCGCGCAGTTCTGGAACAAAATCGCCGAAGGATACGCGAAGTCCGCGGTGAGAGACGAGCGCGCTTACGAGAAAAAGCTGACGATCACGCAGGGCCTCTTCCCGCCCCATGCGGACGTCCTGGAAATCGCCTGCGGCACGGGCACCACGGCCCTGCACCATGCGCCCCACGTCAAGCACTATCTGGCAACGGACATCTCCTCCGCCATGCTGGACATTGCGCGCCAAAAGGCGGCCGATCAGGGCATCACCAATGTCACCTTTTCGGAGCAGGATATCGCCGCCGCAGACTGGCCGCCCGCCACATACGACGCCGTGCTCGCCATGAGCATCCTCCACCTTCTGCCGGATCGCCCCGCCGCCCTCGCCAAAATCCGCCAGACGCTGAAGCCGGGCGGCAGGTTCATCTCCTCCACCATCTGTCTCGGAAACATGGCGTTCTTCTTTCCGCTTCTGATCGGCGCAATGAAGCTGGTCGGTAAAGCCCCGAAAACCGTCGACAGCCTCACCCATGACGACCTTGCCGCAATCATCACCGAGGCCGGGTTCATCATCGAAGACCATCACCGCATGAGCAAAGCTCAGGTCGCCTTTATCGTCGCACGGAAGCCTGAATGAGCTGTGTGCTCGCGTCGCGGACATAGAGCTTCAATCACCAGTATTGTCATCCCGCAAAGTACGCAGCACTTATCCGGGAGCCAGAAATACCAACAGAAGCATGAGTGAAACGATTTGCTAAGGAATAAGGATATTATCCGGCGCTTCTAGGAATTCTGACGACTGGCTGAGCAAATAGATTTGCGAAAGTATGGTCAGTACCGTACCCGTCCTATCTTTCTCAACATCACCGTACCCAACCTGATTCGGGTCAACCTCAGGCAGCGCATACCAAGTATGTCCAGCATGCGAGACCTTGACGCCATGTCCTTTGATTAGGTCACCACCAATGCGAGTGACTTCGCCGACCGTATTGCCAAGCTTACGGAAGCCGGGTCGTCCAACGGAAAAAAGCGTGGTCGCACATAGGCCAGCCTGTGGTTTGCGTCGCCTATCTTTCTCTGTGTTGCTTAAGCGTTCATATCTGCGCGCGTCTTCATCTGAGAACCTACGCACGCAGAGACCGATTTCTTCTTCCTGGACGGCGTCACCATCTATTTTTTTAAGTCGAAGTGTTTCTCCGACAAAATGGACCATGTCATCGAACGACCGGAAATGAACTGTTTGGAAAGGGCGCATGTAGGTACGCGAGCTTGCAAATCGCCTCAGCCAAAACTGCTCAATCGTTAATAGTGAACTTTGAGCAGGTGCCTTAGAGCGACATACGTCCTCCAATGTAAAATCCGCCGATAACCCCAGCAGATCTCTAAGCATGGTAAGGTGTGGCCGCACATCACATTTATCAGGCATTATAGCATGTGCCGCGAGAAACTCTGCCCGCAAAATTTCATAAAGTAGCTCTGTAGTGGGGCATGATCGAATCTGGTCTGATATACAGCCTGCTATGTCTACGTGTTTAGTGCAGCTCGTATTCGGTATGCAGTCCTTTCGTCGAAGGTCTTCAAGAATTTGACGAATAGGTAGGTCAATGTAACGGTTGTGTCTGTTCAGAACACGCACTTCCACATCAAAATATTCAGCGACAGACGTAATTGTGCGCCGTATCGCTGCGCACCTGTCCATGTCCTGCTTAGTCGTAATCGGGGGAGGATTAACGCATGACACTAGTTGAGATTCAAAATTGTCATATATATATAGATCATCGCCAAAAAGACGTGCATCGGTGGGCCCTGACCTCGATGCAAAATATTCTGCCAGCTCCACATCCTGGTAAGCATTGAACAGCCGCTCTACGATTTCGGGATCTGTTTCCGTGCCCTGAATTTCTGTCCGAACGAAGAAGCGTCTCGTTCCGTCCAAACTATCACAAAGCCTGATCCCGTTTGGTGTAACGATTACATCGCGACCGGACGCGCTGCTAATTGCAGAGAGTTTATTTCCTAAGCCTTCCTCAGTCTTGTTGGTTAGTAGGGATTCGACCAGTCCCGTGGCTGCATTTTCAAAGTTATCGCAAGGATTTTCCTTTATCGGCAACGGATAAGATCCGGGACCTCCAAAATCCCTGCGAACACTTGTCCTTCGGTTCGTGTTGAGCCGCGTGCATATTCCACGTTCGCAATGATAGTCAGAATTAGGATCGTACTCCCAGTCGAGGGATTCAGCATCCATAAAACTTCGAGCAACAATCTGGCAGGGATGATTCCTTGCCGAATATTCTTTTTCAAAATCAAATCGGACTTGTACGTCGTTTGGATTGTTTATTCGGTCGGCCAGCAATCCGACCCCATCTATTTCACAATCGTCAGGGCCATTTTCGACCTTATCGATAAAAAGTGGAAATACGACGTTCGGAGGCCATCCACGTTCAAAGTAACGACGAAATAACCCTTCACTTTGCTCTGCCGCGTAAAGGCTCTGCGAATTGTCGCGTTCGGCAAAAGGATTCACGTTAAACTGAGCTTCGTTTTCCAGCGTACCACGTCCAGCAAAATTTGTACCGGTGAGAGGGCGGGCAGCAAGCGCTCTCCCCTCGAGCGGAGTGCTGTTAACGCCCAGTAATGGATCTAATGTAAGCGTTCCTTCCAATGTCCGTCCTGGCGTAAAGCGGACTCCCGAAAGCGTGGTGTAACCCGTCGGCCATCGATCACGCGCCCTTAGTACATTGATTGTGATCACACCATTTATCGCCCGCGCATGAGCATTGTTCAGATCGACGGCATCGTCGTCAATGTTTCGGGTAATAGGGACACTACCGAACTCTCTTGCTAAAGTACCGCATCCCGTCAGCGCAAAACATGCCACCAGACTAATAATGATTGGTGCGATGTGCATGCTATGCACTCCCTATAGTAAAATCGTAGTTGGAATTAGTAATTACATTTCGAATCCGTAATAATCAACCTTAAGGGGAAAATTAGATAAATGATTTGAGCGGAAGGTTAGGCAGGGTTACGTTATCAGCACGAAAATCCGATGTGCTACGAAAAAATGGATAGAGCTATTGATCGATCTATCCCCCTAAAACACCCACCGCGCCAAAAGTGGGTGTCAAACTGGGTGTGGACAGGGTTTCGTCCGTCCCCTCTCTATCCTCGCCCCCAAACGCTACGCTGAATTAGGCCGGGACATTTCGGGCGCGGCGTATTATCTCCCGGGCCATGGCCCAGCCACCGATCCTCACCGCGACCGACATTCGCCTCGCCTTTGGCGGCAAGCCCCTGTTCGAGGGGGTGGAGTTCACCCTGTCGCGGGGGGAGCGCGCGGCGCTGGTCGGCCGGAACGGGGCGGGCAAGTCCACCCTGATGAAGATTGTCGATGGGCGGCTGGAGCCCGATGACGGCGCGCTGTGGCTGCACCCCGGCACGCACATCGTCACCGTGGAGCAGGAGCCGGATCTTTCCCGATACACCGCGATCATTGACTTTGTGATGGACCATGAGGCTCCGCACGCCGAGGCTGGGCGTGTCGATCTCGAGACCGAGCGCCACCGCGCCGAGAGCGAGCTGATGGCCATGGGCCTCGATATTGAGGCGGATCCGAAGACCATGTCCGGCGGGCAACAGCGCCGCGCTGCCCTCGCCCGCGCCTTTGCCGCCGATCCGGACATTCTGCTGCTTGATGAGCCGACCAACCACCTCGATGTGCCGATGATCACGGCGCTTGAGAGCAGGCTGAAATCCTTTAAGGGTGCGGTTTTGCTGGTCTCCCACGACCGCGCATTCCTCTCTTCGGTCTCCACGAATACCCTCTGGCTCCGACAGGGCATCGTCATGAAGTCGCCGAAAGGCTACGCGCATTTTGACGATTGGGCCGCCGAAATCGAAGCGGAAGAAGAGAAGGCCCTCGCCAAGATGAAGACGCAGCTAAAGGAGGAGCAGCGCTGGCTTGCGCGCGGCGTTACCGGGCGGCGGAAGCGCAATATGGGGCGGCTGGAGCGGCTCAAGAAACTGCGCGCCGAACATGCGCGGCGGCGGTCTGCCCTCGGCGAAGCGCGCGCCAATGCGCCCTTAAGTGCTGAGACGGCGGACACGGCAAGCCGGAAGATCATCGATGTGCGGGGCATCTCGAAACGCTTCGAGACGCCGAAGGGCGCGCTGGTGATCGCAGACGATTTTTCTGTCCGCATATTGCGCGGCGACCGCATCGGAGTCATTGGCCCGAACGGTGCGGGCAAAACCACGCTGGTGAAACTTCTTCTGAAGGAGTTGGCACCGGACAGCGGGTCGATCAAACTCAACAAGACGATAGAGATCACGTTCCTTGATCAAACGCGCGAGACCCTGCGCGCCAAGGATACAGTCTGGGAAACCCTCGCGCCCAATGGCGGCGACACGATCATGGTGCAGGAGACGCCGCGCCATGTCGGTGCCTATGCTCGCGATTTCCTGTTTAAATCGGACCAACTGCGTCAGCCCGTTAGGGCATTGTCTGGGGGTGAGAGAAATAGGCTGACCTTGGCAGTTGCACTGGCGAGGAAATGCGACCTCCTCGTTCTTGATGAACCAACGAATGACCTAGACATGCAGACGTTGGATCTGCTGGAGGATATGCTGGAGCAATTTGCGGGCACACTGATTATTGTCAGCCATGATCGCGCGTTTCTCGATCACACTGTTACCTCCTGCCTCTGTCCATTGGGACATGGCAAATGGGTTCAGACCGCTGGCGGTTGGAGTGACGCGCAAGATCAGCTCAAGCAACTTCGCCGCGCCGACGACAATCGAAACGCACCATCCAAGAAACCCAAGAGCTCTCCGTCAGATGCCGCACCCACGACTGCCGCACCAAAGAAACTCAGCTTCAAGGACCAATATCGTCTTAAGGAATTAGACGATCTCATTCCGGCCCTTACAGAGGAGATCGACACGCTTGAGCAAGACCTTGCAGATCCAGATCTCTATTCAAATGACCCTGATGCATTCCAGGCCAAATCGGAGCGGCTGGCAGCGGCCCGAGAGGCGCTGACCGCTGCTGAAGTGGACTGGCTTGAATTGGAGGAGAAGCGCGAGGAGATCGAGGGCGCAAGGGCCTAGCGCTTTTTGTTCGCAAACGGATTACTGCTCTTGCGAACGAATAGTCTTATGGGGGTCCCAACCATGTCGAAGGCATCCCGAATTCCATTGATCAGATAACGTTTGTATTGTTCCGGCATCTGATCACCACGCGATGACATGAGCACAAAGGTCGGCGGTCTGGCCTTTATCTGCGCCATATAGCGAGGTTTGATGCGCCCGCCCTGGACCATGGGCGGCGGATGACGCTCTACGGCATATCGGAGCCAGCGATTTAGATCTCCGGTTTTGACGCGCGCAGACCAGTTATCATAAACCTCAGCGACGGCGGGCATCAGGCGATCCGTGCCCTTTCCGGTCAACCCCGACAGCGCCACAAGCGTCGCACCACCCGCATTTGGCAACAACCGTGTAAGCTTGTCGCGCAGTGCTTTGGTCACCTCTCCAGCATTCTTTACCTCATCCATTTTTGACACGACAAGGACAAGCGCCCGACCTTCTCGCAGGGCAAGATCGGCAATTTGCAAATCCTGTTTTTCCAGAGCCTCATCGGCGTCCATAACAAGGGCGACCACATCGGCATATTTCAGAGATCGAATCGTTTCTCCCGTCGACATGCGCTCTAAACGTTCTTGAACCTTCGCTCGTTTTCGCAATCCCGCAGTATCGACCAGTCGGATATTTCGCCCATTCCAGGACCAATCGATTGACACTGAGTCCCGTGTTATTCCGGCTTCAGGTCCGGTCAGCAGGCGGTCGGATTGAAGCAGTGTATTGATGAGAGTGGACTTGCCGGCATTCGGTCTACCGACAATCGTTAGACGGATCGGTTTGGCTTCAGTCTCTCGCTCCGCTTCGACGTCTTGATCATCAACACCGGCGTCTTCGAGCATCTTCGTGAGTTGTTCATCCGTCAAGTTCGGATCGTCAACATTGATGCCCTCCAGACGCGACAGAATATCCTCAGCATCCGGATCAGACGCGTCATCCTCATCCATGGAATAGGCCGCTGCGAAGCCTTCATCCCCCAAGGCATTTCGGAATGCTTCGAACAAGTCGCCAAACCCCTCGCCATGCTCTGCCGACAATGGGACGGGCTCTCCAAATCCAAGCGCGTAAGCGTCATACAGCCCGGGCAGACCCGCCTTTCCTTCACACTTGTTCGCCGCAAGGACGACCGGCATATCGGCCCGGCGCAAAACCTCAGCGAACCGCTCATCCATTGGTGTTATGCCTGCGCGCGCATCTATCAAAAACAAAGCAATGTCAGCTTCCGCAATGGCGATTTCCGTTTGGGCCCGCATGCGCGCTTCCAGGGAGCCGTCATTCACGTCCTCGTATCCGGCGGTGTCGATCAAGCTCAGGGGCAAATCAGCCAGGCGGCCATCAGCCTCCTTGCGGTCACGGGTCACGCCAGGCTGGTCATCCACAAGCGCAATCTTCTTGCCGACGAGCCTGTTGAACAGGGTCGATTTGCCGACATTCGGTCGTCCGACAATTGCAAGCCTGAGGGCCATAGCGCACCAGCATCATTCGCTCGTCACCGAACGGATATCAGCCGCCCTTCATCGGTCAAAATGATCAATCGGTCGCCGACCGCAATCGGTTCGATAAAGACAGGGTCCTTTAGATCGATACGAGCCTCTTCTTCTCCCGTCTGTGGAGACAGCGCGATCAAATCTCCCTCGGAGGACGCCACGATCACCCGTCCCGACGCAACGATCGGCCCGGCATAACTGATCCGGCCCCGGCGTCTTCCTTCATTCTTGAACCTTGGCAGCTGCGTCGCCCAAATCACCGCACCTGTATTTGAGGCAACGCAGATCACCTGGCCTTCAACACCTGAAAGAAACAGATAGGGGCCGACAAGGGCCGGCGCTTGGACAGATCCGATGGGCTGGGACCAGATGCGCTGGCCACTTCGCCCGTCAATCGCAGCAAACACTCCGGATTGGCTTGCCGCGTAAACAACCCCAGCGCTGAGCACGGGGCGAGAGGCAATATCATTCAGAGCTGAGATCGGGGTAAACCGGCCCGATCGCGTGAGGGCGTCGGTCCAAAGCCTGCGTCCGTTTGTGCTGAGATAGGCGATTACCTCGCCCGATGAGAATGGGGCGACAACGAGATCCTCGATTGCGGCAACGCTTGGCGCGCCCAGCACACGAGCCGATTCAGCAATCGCTTGATCGCTCCACTCCACATCACCGGTTTCCAGGGATAGAGCAAAAACCTCATTGTTCTGGGTCACGACAAGCACGTTCTCGCCACTGATCGTCGGGGCTCCAGAAACCGGCCCACCAAGATCGCGCCGCCAGACCTCTTCTCCTGTGTCACCATCCAGCAGGGCGACAAATCCGAATCCACTGGACACGACCAGCTGGTCGCCTGCGACAGCGATGCCACCACCAAAGCCAGTTCGATCCCGGCGGGAGCCCGACTTCAACCTGATCGACCATTTGCGATTCCCGGTTTCCAGGTCAAAGGCTTTTACGGTCTGTTCGCCATCGATCAGGAAGATCGTGTCGCGGGTCGCCACAGGCGGTGAGGCCAGCGCCCTCTGGCGATCAGAGCCGTCGGCCGCGCGAACCCGCCACTCAACTTCAAAATTCTCAGCCGCAGCAACATGGCCGACAACCTTGTTTGGCCGCGCACCCGCCTGGGGCCAATCGAGCCGCGTTGTCGGCAGTGGTAGAATTACGGAAACATCCACCATCTCAGGATCGGCTTCGATGGGCTGATCCCCAATGGCGAGGGCAATCCGGCCCGCCTTGTCTTCGGCTTCTTCAGCGGCGCGGCGCTCACGACCGAAATCAAAAATCGAGCATGCAGTTAGGCTGATGAAACAGATCCCGAGGATCATAGACTTTACGATCGTTGATCTCATTGCTCGGTCTCCTCACCGCTTGCCGGTGGATTGCTCTCTTCAAACGGAACATCCGGCACCGCGTCCGCCTCCGGGTCGCTGTCCTCTCTGACCACCGGGATCACAGACAGCGCCAGCTCGGCTCGTTGAACGACCCCCTGCGGTGCGCCTGCAGCCAAGCGCAAGTAAGAGAATTCCTCCCTTGCACGCTTCAGGTCACCGGTTGCAAACGCTTTTGCGGCCACAAGCTCCAGTGCCAGGATACCAAGCGGGCCGTCTTCCTCATGCAAGCCGCCGAGCGTCGTTTCCAAGGCCTCAAGGCTTAGGCCGTCGGACGTCAGATAGGCAGACTTCAAACGCGCGAGCTTCTCCAGGGGCGCTTCAGTCATGGCAGACGTCTGCAGCTCTTCAGATGCCGCTGCAGCGTCTCCACTCCCTTTGTAAAGCGTGTCGGCCAGCAAATGCCGCGCGAGTACAGATAGCTCTGTATCGCCGGCTGCAAGCTCGCGAAAGCCTGTCTGGGCGGCAACATAGTCACCCTCTTCGAGCGACGTTCTGGCGCGCTCAAGTATCTGGATTTGAGCAGATTGGCGTTGAGCGGCCTGGGCTTTGCTCCACTCAAACCACGCTACCGCGCCGATCAGAAGAAAAGCCGCCAACCAAACAAACGGACCAAAACGCTTCCACGCATCGGCTAGCCTATCCTGTCGGTAGCCTTCTTCAACTTCCTCAAAAATATCACTCAAGGTGACGACTCCATATGGCCGTATGTTTCGATTGATAGATAGCCCGTTGCGGCCATCGGCTGCAACGCGCCAATGCTGTTCAGCCGTGCGGGCTTTTCAACTTGTAGGTCTCGCCATCGCCTGGAAAAGTCCGATTGCGCACGGCGTCTGCATATTCTTCGACGGATCTTTGGATATCTCCGCGTACATCGCCGAACTTCCTAACGAATTTCGGCACCCAATCAAACATGCCGATCATGTCATCTGTTACAAGGATCTGACCATCACAAGCTGGCGACGCTCCAATTCCGATGGTTGGACATCTTACAGACTTGGTGATCTCGGAGGCCAATTGCTCCGAAACGCCCTCCACCACAATGGCAAACGCTCCTGCCCGGTCGGCGGCGATAGCCTCATCAAGCGCGCGCGTCCAGCCTTCCTGCGTTCGGCCTTTGGCCCGAAACCCGCCATCGACATTTACCGCTTGGGGCCGCAAGCCGACATGTCCCATGACGGGCACGCCGCGGGCGACAAGATGGGCAATCTGTTCACTCGCATATGTACCGCTTTCTATCTTCACCGCCTGACAGCCCGTCTCACGCATTACGCGCGCGGCGTTTAGAAAGGCCTGGTCCGCATTGGTCTCATAGGATCCAAAGGGCATATCCACGACGACAAAGGCTTCTTTCGACCCACGCATCACGGCCTGACCGTGGAGGATCATCATTTCAAGCGTCACACCGACTGTGGATGGCAGGCCATGGACGACCATGCCGACGCTATCGCCCACAAGAAGCACGTCGCAGACTGGATCCAACAGCTCCGCCATGGGGGCCGAATAGGCCGTGAGGCAAACGAGCGGTGTGCCATCCTTGGCCCCGGCGATATCGCGCACGGTCTTGCGCCGAGCTTGTGTTTGAGCAGACATGGCGGGCAGTTAGCGCGTTGTGTTTGCCGATGCAATCGCCCCGACTTATTTCACCTATGTTGCGTCAGTTGCAAAAGTCGCCAAAAAAACGCCCATGCCGGCCGTGATTGCAGCTAACCATTGAAAGCTGAAATCAATCGGTCCTGCCCGTAACGCATCGAATACAGCGTAGATTTCCCCATCAAGGCCAACCACGCTATCCAGCAAGGCAAACAAGGTCGGCAATTGAAAAGCTGCTATGGCCCCGCCTATCAGGGCAAAAAAGGACAGCACAATCCGCCGAAATCTTGCACGTCCTCGGATGTCCTTGGCCACCAAAGCGCAGAATTGATCGGCACTGTCTTCAAATTCCTGCTCTGCGTCTCGAAAATATTGGTTAAGCGTCTGGTCGAAGTCTTGTTCTGTCATCACTCAAGTTCTGCCTTCCAACTTTACGCCACACCATAGTCGACCAAGAGGTCTTTCAAAGCGGCTTTACCCCTGTTCACATGTGACTTCACAGTGCCCAAAGGCCATCCAGTGGCCAGAGCCACCTCCCCATGACTCAGCCCTGCGCCCAAGCATAGCACGACAGCCACCCGCTGCTTTTCCGGCAATTGCGCAAAGGCGCGGTCGAGATCTCTAGCAATGCCGGTCGCCGCCGGCATAACTGCCAATTGGCCTTCGTTTTCAAGCCTTTGCAGGAAATCGCGCCGCGAGCGACGCTGTCGGACATCTTGGAGGAATTCGCGATATGCGACCGTACAAATCCAGCTGCGAAACTGCCCGCCCCCATAAGTCGATATTTTCGACCATGCCTTGAGGAATGTCGATTGGGCCAAATCGTCTGCGTCTGCTTTGTCTCCGGTCAGTCGTAACAACATTCCCCGCACGGTGGCCTGATACCGTTTGACCAGTTCATTGAACGCAGATGTGTCACCTTGCGCGGCGCGGGCCGCAAGATCCGGGTCAGCTACGCGTGGTGCCTCCCTCTTCGCCACTGGGAAGTCAATAAGATTTTCTGCCATGGGCAAATCGCCAAAGTCCCAAATATGCGACGCCCAAAATGGCGGGGAATATCGCAATCCCGGTGAGCGCCATACGCGCATCTGGATCTGCTTCTGCTATCAATATGCCAAAGACGCTTATAGCGATACCAATGCTGAGGAGTATCACTCCTCGGCGTAGGTCGCTGGTTTTGGGATCGGAAACAAGTGAGAGTGTGACAATCAATTCTGGTGATAGATCCTGGCCTTTCTCTAGCGCGAGGCGAACAGTATCATGGGCTGCCTGGCGGCGCTTGTCGCCGAAATGCAAGATCAACCAAGCCAGAAAACTGGCTGTCGCAAAGGGAACAGTGAGGGCTAGAAAGGCCTCCATAGGGGTCTCCGCATCTGATGAGCTTCACGCTCGCTTATCTATGTGAAGTATAGATGCACCATCATCGCGTCTTGGATGCAGCAAGACGCAAACACGCAAAAGAAACCTAGGTCTTTGCAACCAATCCAGCTGCTGTGATCACATCCAATGTATGTGTCAGAAAGATCAGATGTCCTGCACCTTCCAAGGACACCGGCTCTACGCCCAGAGCGGCGGACCAGTCCGCCACGCCCGCCGCGATGTTTGCAATATTGTCCGAGGCACCGACAACGACGGAATATGGCAAGTCGGGCAGCTTAGGTGGGCGGCGACATAATCCAAATGCCTTCCATTCGAGTAATTGGCCTTCATACCCATTTCGAATGACGCTCTTTTGCTGCCGCACATGCATATCCATGAGGTCATCATCTTTCAGGAACTCCAGATCGACCGGGTTGGTCTCCAGAACCATTTCGACGCCCGCTCGCCAACTCTCTTCGGTTTGACTGGCCGCAAACGATTCCATCACGAGCGCTCCCGCGTCCAGTGGAAGAGACGCGACATGTGATACATAATCAGTGTCATCAACCTCGACATCAAATGCCCGCGGAGAAATGAAAACAGCACCGGAAAATCGATCAGGGTGGGCGCCAATTGTATTGGCGAGTTCGAAACATCCTCCAGAGGAGGCCGCGCCGAACACTTTTTGAAGCCCGAGATGATCCAGCAAAGCAATGGCGTCCGAGATTATGACAGCTTCCCGGTCATCTGGAGTGGCATCGGTTAATCCGACACCAGGCCGATCAATAATGATCAATCGGATCCCATAATTATGCAAAGTTGTCGCCGATGGCTCCCAAACCCAGCGGCCGCCGAATGATGAGTGCATTTTCAGCAAAACCCGGCCATTTGGATCGCCGCAATCGCTGAAGCAGACCCGCCTGCCATCCTTTGTCCAGAAGAAGTTCGTCATCCGCCGCTGCATGGAGGTTGTGCTATCTTCCGGTTCGGCGAGTGTACCTGCCATGAGATTGAGTTCGCCGACGAGCATGGCGAGGTCGGTCTGCTTGTTGAGCTCGGTCCGCTCATAGATCGCTTTGATATGGTCTCTCACGGTATAGACACGAATGCCCATCTCTCCCGCGATTTCGTTCGCGCTCTGACCATTGGCCACGCGCTGAGCGATTTCGGCCTGTCTGTTGGTTAGACCGAGCATGCGCTGCAATATCGCTGGGTCACCGCCATTTGTCGGGCCCTGTGATGACGGGAAGACAAGGCGGATTTTTCTCGGTCTCTGGGTGAAGGGACGAACGCGGCGTAAAATGGCATTTTGGCGTCTGTGGCCCTTCAAAATGAAGGAGATAAACACAGCGCCCGAGCTTTCGTCCGGAAGCGTCTTCTCGCTCCAGCTCGCCACGCTGAGCCAGGAGCGCGGATCGATCAAATCAGAGTGGCCAGGCACATGGATCCGCAATGTATCTGACAGGAGTTGATCCCACTCAAAGGGGCTCGACGCCACTAGGCCTTCCTGCAAACAGAGCGTGACATTGGGAAGCTCAACGCGAGCTGCGTTCTGCCTTGAGGCAGCGATTTTGCGCGCACGGGCTATGTGGCCGGCAAGACTATTCAGGTCATCGCCATTCTCAGACAGGGCAGCATATGCTGCTGCAAAGGACTTTCCGACTCGGAAATCGAGCGCTGTTGCATACGCAGCGTCGATCAGAGCGTCCACTCTCGACACCATTTAAAGAAGCTCGCCTAACCCTTCTTATGCCCCATTATACTTCGGTTGATCACAAAACGTAACGACAAAATTGCAACCTTAGAGAATGTTACATAGTTTTTACTCTCCTTTTGCGTGCCCATTTTGGCCAATGACTTTAGTTTTATCGCGTTTCGATCCAAGATTGGTTTGTCGCCGAGCCTGTTGTGACTCCAAATTTTGCAATAAGTTTAACCCTGATATGCAATTGCAAGACCAACTCGACCACATGGCGAATAGGAGGAGATATCAATCATGACATATCATCATCTGGCCCTCGCAACAAAAGATATGGCCGAGACCCACGCGTTCTACGAAGGTGTCATGGGATTTGAACTCATAAAAGTCGAGGTCGCGCCCATTCCGAGTGGTGGCTGGGGAAAACACTTCTTCTACCGGATGGGTGACGATGACACGAAGTTTATTGCGTTTTGGGAACTCCATGAGACGGCTCATCAGAGCGAGTTGGTCTTCGATATCAATAAGGCAACGCATATGCCCGATGGCACCTACCATTTCTCATTCAATGTCGACACTTTGGACGATTTGAACGCCCGTCGCGCGACATGGAATGAGGCCGGTTATGACGTCCTCGAGATCGACCATAATTGGTGCCACTCGGTTTATACGAAAGATCCCGATGGGAATTTTGTCGAGTTTTGTCTGACCACGGGCACATTCACGGACGAGGATCGCACTCGCGCCATTGCCGCTTTGACCGAGACTGAGATGAATCCCTCACCGCCGCCCGCCAAGATGAAAGTCTGGTCTGCCAAAGATTCGCAGCCTACTGCGGCGGAGTAACTCGCTCGTCACCAGAGCTTTCGGTCAGGTGCCGCAACCTGGGCGCAGGCGTCCAACAGTGTCAGAAGTTTCTCGACATCCGCCTTGTTCATGGAGGCTGTCAACTCCGCTTCATAATCCATGGCCATCGGCACAATCTGATCGTAAATCTGTTCGCCCTTGGAGGTGAGGAACAGGCAAGACCTGCGGCCATCATCTTGAGTCGCTTCCCGGCGAATGATCCCCTGGTCTATCAAGGCTGATACGGCGCGGCTAACGGCCACTTTGTCCATCGCCGCCCGATCGGAAATATCCGTCGCGTTGAGTCCAGGGACCTCGCCGAGGATGGCCATGACGCGCCACTGGCGCATGCTGATGCCAAACATTTCTTCGTACCGTTCGGCGATCTTTCGAGAGATCGTGTTGGACAAGACCGAAAGCCGATATGGCAGATAGTCTGGCAAACGTAGTGCTCGTGTTTTCATTGTCTCGGCCATTTTGAACCTCCGAATGAACTCCGCTTGCAAAGCCGCTTCAAATATGGTGTCTATCCAAATTAGTTACATATGAAACTTGTTTTAGCAACCACGGTGACCATGATGGCTGATCTCTTTGAAAACCCTGCTGGCCTGGACGGCTTTGAATTCATTGAATTCTCCGCACCCGAGAAGGGTGTTTTAGAACCTGTTTTCGAGAGTATGGGCTTTGTTCAAGTTGCGAAACATCGGTCTAAAGATGTCCAACTTTGGCGTCAGGGCGACATCAACCTCATTGCGAATTACGAGATTGGCTCGCCGGCCTGGTTCTTTGCCCGAGAACACGGTCCAAGCGCTTGCGGCATGGGCTTTCGTGTACGCGATGCGAGGCAGGCTTATGCACACCTTCTGCAGCAAGGCGCTGAACCGGTTGAGCTGGTAACCGGCCCAATGGAGCTGCGCTTGCCGGCCATCAGAGGCATCGGCGGAGCGATTGTTTATTTGATCGATCGGTATGGAGACGACCTTTCAATCTACGACATCGATTTTGAATATCTTGATGGTGTCGACCGCACCCCTATCGGTGCTGGTTTCGAAGTCATCGATCACCTCACCCACAATGTGTATGGCGGGCGTATGGCCTATTGGGCCGACTATTACGAACGCCTGTTCAACTTCAAAGAGATCCGCTTCTTCGACATCAAAGGTGAGTATACGGGCCTAACCTCAAAAGCTCTCACCGCGCCTGATGGAAAGATCCGTATTCCGCTGAATGAGGAAGGAGAAAACGGAAAAGGCCAGATCGAGGAGTATCTTCGTGAATTCGGCGGCGAGGGCATCCAGCACATCGCTTTCAATTGCTCTGACCTTTATGCGTGTTGGGACAATCTCCAGAAATTGGGGGTTCCGTTTATGACTGCGCCGCCCGAAACCTACTACGAGATGCTTGAAGACCGCTTGCCGGGTCACGGCGAAGACACAAACGCGCTGAAGGCCCGCGGACTTCTTCTCGATGGCACAACCGAAGGTGACCAGCCGCGCCTGCTCCTGCAGATTTTCTCGGAAACACGTCTCGGTCCGGTATTTTTTGAATTCATCCAGCGCAAGGGCGATGACGGGTTCGGTGAGGGTAATTTCAAGGCACTGTTCGAGAGTATAGAGCGCGATCAAATCAATCGCGGTGCTCTGAAAGTCGACGAACCAGCCTAGTTCAAGCGTCTATCCCGTCGGCCCTTTGACTGCAGAGTGCAGTGCACAGATCAGTGTGAAGAGCCGGCGGGATGTTTCGACATCCACCTCGATCTTGTCCTGCAACCGCTCGCGTAAAAGCTCCGATCCTTCATTGTGAATGCCCCGTCTAGCCATATCGATCGCTTCGATCTGCATCGGCGTCGATCCGCGGATGGCATCATAATAGCTCTCACAGATCATGAAGTAATCGCGGATCACGCCGCGAAAAGGTGAGAGAGAGAAGATGTATGTATAGATATCTTCTCCGGCTTCAGAACGAATATTGAAAACAAGTTTTCGATCAGCCTCTGCGAGGAAAAGCGCATAGGGTCCACCCGCCTCATGCCCCATCAATCTGAAAACGTTCTTCTCTATAAGGTCGAATATCGCGACGCGGCGCTCATGCTCCGCATCGGGACCATGGGCAGCCAAGCTGTCCTGGTCGATCTCAACAGAGATTAAGCGATCATCCGTCATCGGCAGACATAACAGTGTTGGAACGTACTGTCAGAGAACGGACATGGCCCGGCAGTCCTTCGGCCTCACCAAGCCGGACAGCAGCAGGTGCCAGAGCAGAAAACCCCTTTGGACCGCCTCCCTGGATCGAAGTTCTTTTCAAAAAGTCATATAATCCGAGGCCGGATGAAAACCGCGCCGCTCTCGAGGTCGGCAAAACATGGTTTGATCCGGTCACATAATCCCCCAGCACTTCGGGCAACCAACGTCCCAGAAACACCGCACCGGCATGACGAACCAAAGGCACAATCGCTTCGGGATGTTCAATGGCGAGTTCCAGATGCTCCGGAGCAATTATATTTGAGATCGCCACAGCCTCCTCGATTGTCGAAGCAACAATAATGGCCCCGTGAGTGGCCCAGGATTCCGCCGCCACTTCTTCCGTCGACAGAGATTTTAGCTGTGTGTGGACAGCCTTTTCGACGGCATTGGCGAAATCCTCGTCGAGAGCGATCAAGATCGCCTGTGATGACGGATCATGTTCGGACTGGCTGAGAAGATCAGCGGCAATCCAGTCTGGGTCGTTTGCACTGTCCGCTATCACGCATATCTCGGACGGACCCGCAATCGTATCTATACCAACAGTGCCAAAGACCTGGCGTTTCGCCTCGGCAACCCACGCATTGCCTGGTCCGACAATCTTGTCCACGGGCTGAAGCTTACCCGCCCCGAAGGCGAGCGCGGCTACTGCCTGAGCCCCGCCAATAGGATAATACTCGTCGACACCCGCCTTAACCGCCGCATAGGCAACCGCCGGGGACAGCTCCCCGCCCGGAGCCGGCGCAACCATCACAATCCGGTTCACTTCCGCCAGCTTGGCTGGAACCGTGTTCATAAGTACCGAGCTGGGATAGCTCGCCCGGCCACCCGGGACATATACCCCGACACTGTCGACAGGCCCCCATTTCCAGCCAAGCGTAATTCCGTGCTCATCTGTATAGGTATGGTCCACGGGTCGCTGATGCTCATGGTAGGCCGCAATCCGCCCATGGGCAAAATCTATGGCTTTTTTCAAGTCCTCGGGGCAAGCATAAGCCAAGCGGTGCAGATCTACATTGTCAGACGTCAGAAGGCTTGGGTCGAGGGTCAATCTATCATATTGGACGGTCAGCTCGGCCACGGCTTCGCCGCCCCTCCGCCTCACATCATCAATGATCATTCGGACAGAACCGGAAAGGTCGGCTTCGTCGCCTCCTCTTGGCTCGGCCATAAAGGCCCGGAAGTCCTCATCAAATCCGCGGACAGATGTATCGAAGCGGCGGGTCATGGTCCGCCTCGACGTTTGTCATGATCCGGTGTGTTTCGGGTTGACCATACGGTGTCTGAATCGAGGAGCGTCACATCAAGGCACTCCACAACAAGTTCTATCTCCCCGTCCCCGGCAAAGAGCAATTTCAGGGTGCCGCCGGGTGGTTCTTGGTCCGGAACAAATTCGGCTGCCAAGAACGAGATGATCAGTTCAGGGTCAGATTTTGTCAGACCACGAGACCGGACAGACTTTACCCCGTCAACGCCGAAAATCGCTCTCGCCCGGGCGGGTTTTCCGCCGTCTTTTGCCACGTCTTCCCAGCGGAAGCGGTTCAGCTCCAAAGAGAAGCGACGCCGCTTTGCCTGGTATCGGAAGCTCCCCGCTTTCGAAACAGAGTCCTGAAGTGCGGCCGACACAACTTTGAGGTCATCAACATCTTCCGCCATCAGTCGGAGCGGTCGTGGATCGGTCATTCGGTTTGCCCCTACTCGTCTTCCGCCCCGACCCGCCTGATATTCGCGCCGCAGCTTTGCAGTTTCTCTTCCAGCCGTTCAAAGCCTCTGTCGAGATGATATATGCGGTTTATCTCGGTTTCGCCATGGGCAACGAGCCCGGCAATCACCAGAGAGACAGACGCCCGCAAATCCGTCGCCATGACGGGAGCGCCTTTCAACGCCTTGACCCCTTTCACGACAGCCTCTTTGCCACGAACCGTGATATCCGCCCCCAAACGCGACAGTTCCGGTGCATGCATGAAACGGTTCTCGAAAATGTTCTCCCGGATCACGGATGTTCCCTCGGCGGAGGCCATCAGAGCCATAAACTGGGCCTGCAAATCTGTCGGAAAACCGGGATGGGGGCGCGTGTCGATATCCACCGCCTGAAGTGCTGATCCGTTTCTAGAGACTTGCAATTGATCCTCGTTCGTCTCCACCTCAACGCCGGCCTGACGCAGCGAGTCAATCAGGGCACCGAGCGCTTTCACCGGGGCACCGTCCAGGGTGACCTTGCCCCCTGCCGCAGCCGTCGCCATAGCGTACGTGCCGGCCTCTATCCGGTCCGCCATTACGGGATAGGTTCCCCCCGCAAGCGTGTCCACGCCATCGATCCGGATTGTCGCCGTCCCCGCGCCCTCAATATTTGCTCCCATCATGGTCAAACACTCGGCAAGGTCTGCTATCTCTGGTTCTCTGGCAGCGTTTTCGAGAACTGTTTCGCCCTTTGCGAGCGTCGCCGCGAGCATCGCATGCTCGGTTGCGCCAACCGATGGGAATGGAAACACGATGTGTGCCCCCTTGAGACCGCGGATCGCTGCTGCCTTCACATATCCCTCTTCGATGAGGAGATCGGCTCCCATCGCTTCAAAGGCCTTCAGATGCAGATCCACCGGCCGCGCACCGATCGCACAGCCGCCTGGCAAAGATACGGTCGCATGGCCGACCCGGGCCAAAAGCGGTCCAAGGACATTGAAGCTGGCCCGCATCTTCCGAACCTGATCATAGGGAGCGATGGTCGATGTCAGCTCGGCCGCATTTAAGTGACAGTCCCCCGACCCTTTGGGCCAGTAAACTTCAACGCCCAAAGATGCGAGCAATTGCGACAGAAATCTCGTATCCGCGAGATTGGGCATGTTGGTCAACGTCAATGGCTGATCGGTGAGCAGACATGCTGCCATCAACTTCAGGGCCGAGTTCTTGGCACCTGAGATCTTTATATTCCCGGACAGCGGGGTGCCGCCCTTCACAATAAGTCTATCCATGGGCTTCTCCTACAGGGATTGCCGCGGCAAGCAAAAGGCGGAATTGCGCTGAATTCAGGGGAATTGTCAGAATTCAGCTGCCCAAATGCTGAATCTTTTCAAAATTGCGACGGATCGGGCCGACAACGCCGTTTAAGCTCATATCGTAGGCAAAACAGAGGATATCCCCCCATGAGACGTGCTACACTTATTGCAACCTTGACCGCGGTTACAGCAACTGGATTTGCTGTCGGCGTTGGCATCGCCCAACCTCCTGGCCCGCATGGTGACCGCTGGGGTGAGCGAATTTCCAACTTGGACACGGACGGAGACGGAGCCCTTAGCAAGGCGGAGTCTGAAGCGGGACGCTCAGAAGGCTTCGCCAAAGCCGACAGCGATGGAGACGGCGTACTGTCACCCGACGAGCTCTCCGAGTTTCGCGTGGCAGAACGCCAGCGCCGGAATGCCGAGAGACAGGACCGCATGTTCGCGCGTCTCGATGCCAATGAAGACGGGTTCATTGACGCTGAAGAGTTTTCGGCACCCGGCGAAAAACGCTTCGAACGTATGGATACCGACGGTGATGGTATCATCACGCAAGCTGAGTCCGAGGCAGCACGAGGCCATCGCGGCAAAAGACGACATCGGGGCGGCGACCGCGATGGTGTTGATCCTTCCGACGCGGGTTAAGTGAAATGCTGGGCCAAGCCCTCATCGCTGCCGGGCGAGGCTTGTGCCTATCCGAAAAGCAGCGTCCCCTAGGCCGGATGCCAGCAGATCGGGATGCCGACCAGATAAAACGCGCCGCCGGAGGTGATCCGGCGGCCATTCGCGCTATTGTTGTTCGGAACACCGCGCCGTTAAACGCCCTGGCCTACCGCATGCTTCGGTCACAAGAAGATGCCGAGGAAGTGGTTCAGGAGACATTTCTGCGGGCCTGGAAAGCTCTGCCAAATTGGAAACCAAACGCCCAGCTGTCCACATGGCTTCATCGGGTGGCGCTCAATCTCTGCTATGATCGGCTTCGCAAGCGCCGTGAACATGTCATGGCCGAACCGCCCGACATGGTGGATGATGGACCAGGCCCCCACGGCCAAATGGAACGACAACAGGACATTGAGCGTGTTCACGCTGCGATTGCACAACTTCCAGAACGCCAGCAGGCGGCCCTATCCCTTTGCGCTCTTGAGGGGTACACAAACAAAATGGCCGCGGACATTCTTGAGATCAGCATTGACGCGCTCGAAAGCCTGCTGTCACGAGGTCGGCGTCATTTACGCAAAATACTGACGGAGCAGGCAGGAGGCCCGGCATGAGCCAGATGACTGATCATCGCCTCATCGAGATTTTGTCGGCGTATGGCGCATCGCCATTCCGATGGCCAGAGGAGGAGCGCGCCGCTGCAGAAGCACTTTTGGAGGCAAACCCGGAGCGCTTCGCCGATGCATTGGCTGATGCTCAGTCGGTCGATGCCGATCTTGGTGTCTTGCCAGCTGTCGACCTTCCTGAGGGTCTGATCAGTCATTTGATTGCCTCTGCACCGATTGGTGACCAGGCTCATGCAGCGACAAAGCCGGGACCGCCAAGATGGCAATTCCGGATTTGGGCGAGTGGCTTTGCAACGGCCTGTCTCGCACTTGGAATGGCCCTGGGTTACGCCCTCCCGGTGGACAGCGGAATTGAATATGACCCTTCGGAAGACGCCCTGACCTATGCCCTGTTTGATTCCGATTTCACCTCATTTGTGAATGAGACGGATGGATGAGTAACTCGCGGGCACTCCTCATTGGCCTCGCCGTCTCACTTGGCGTGAATCTTCTCCTGATTGGAGCGTTCGCAGGGACAGCGCTGCGACCGCCTCCAAAACCTGGCCAACAAACCCGGATTGATGCTCCACGCGGAAGCCCTGAGCGTACAATGGCGCGCGCCTTGCTCGCAGCGGCTCCAGAGACGGACAGACAGGCAATCCGCGGGGAGCTCCGTCAAAGTTGGCGCGAGACCGCCCAGATTCGACAAAGGGTCGACCAGGCTCGGCGTGAGGTCGCCGAAGCCCTACAGAGCGACCCCTATGACGAAGACCGCACGATTTCCGCCTTTATCGCTCTGTCGGAAGCCGAAGCTGAGCTTAAAACAACCCTTCAGACGAATCTCGCCAAACGGCTTGGTGATCTCTCGCCGGAACTCCGGCAGAGAATGGTCGAAAGCATGGCGCGTCGCGATGACAGACGCGAGCGGTTCCGCCAGCGGCCGCGCAACCGGTAATTTTTGGACACCCAGACGCGCCTAATCGGGCCGTGTAAAGATCGCCTCTAGACTGCGTAGGTTCATGCCATTCTTGAGATAATTGGCCGGTGTCAGATTCACCGCCTTGATCACAGCCCGTTCGATCTGAGCCCCCTGACCGTTTGCAGCTGGGGTCAAGTCAAAGTCGATAATGTTGATACATCCTGTGTCTTGCTCAAACCCCGCCGCGGCCCCCAAAGGGGCCTTGACCGTCCAAGCCATGATCAATCGGTTGACCATCTCATGGGCCACCAGAAGCGCCGTTGCCCAACCGGGCCGGGCCAGCAACTCGATCAGACCGTCTTCGACGCGTGCCATCGCATCGGAAAACTTCTCTCCACCTTCCAGAAACGTCGCACCTGGCTCGCCGGCTTGTTCGATCTGAAACGTCATTGTTGCGGCGAGCTGCTGGGGGCTCTCGAAGTTGATGTACTGCCCACTTCGGAGTTCTTCGAACCGCCTGTCCTCCTCCAGGGAGATTGCCTCAGGATGTTCAGCCAGGACGATATTTGCTGTTTCGATTGTCCGTGGAAGACCTGTGTGAAGAGCCAGATCGAAAGTCACTTCGGCAAGTGCCGCCCCGGCCGCCTTTGCCTCCTCACGCCCCCGATCGGTTAAGCGCGCGCGGCTCGGATCCTTGGATTCGACCACTTCTTTTGACGTGTAATCGACAAAACCATGCCGCATGAGATAGATCCGGCGGCGGCCGGTGGTGCCTGGAAGCGCGTTCATGAACTAGGCGATGCCCCAATCGGTCAGGATCTCATCGGTATGCTGTCCGATACCAGGAGGTGGCCCCTGGATTCCGCCGGGCGTACCAAGAAAGCGGGGGGCTGGTGCCGGCTGCACCACACCGGCCTCAGTGACGAAGGTCTGCCGTGCCTTATTGTGAGGATGGTCTGGCGCTTCCCCCATTGAAAGTACGGGCGCGAAGCAAACATCTGTGCCTTCCATCAACTCGCACCATTCATCGCGCGTTTTGGATTTGATGACATTCGCGATTTTGATCTTGAGATCCGGCCATTTGGATTTGTCCATCTGGGCATTGAATTCGGGATCATTCAGCCCGGCTTTCTCTATTAACAGCGCATAAAACTGCGGCTCTATCGAGCCAATTGACACCCATCCACCATCTGCACATTCATAAGTGTCATAGAAATGCGCGCCGCCATCCAGAAGGTTCGCTTCGCGGTCGTCTGTCCAGATCCCCGCCGCACGCATGCCATAGAACATGGATGCCAAGGAGGCGGCCCCATCGGTCATTGCGCAGTCAATCACCTGGCCTTTCCCTGTCGCTTTCGCACTCAAAATGCCGGCACACATGCCGAATGCTAAATAGAGGGCTCCACCGCCATAATCGCCAACAAGATTTAGCGGCGGACTGGGGCGGCGATCCTTATGGCCCATGGCGTGGAGTGCACCGGTGAGAGCGATATAGTTGAGATCATGTCCAGCAGCGTGGGCCAAGGTTCCAGTTTGCCCCCATCCCGTCATGCGGCCATAGACAAGTTTCGGATTACGCTCGATCGCCACATCAGGTCCAAGCCCGAGCCGCTCCATTACGCCCGGCCGGTATCCCTCGATCAGACCATCGGCGGCCCCGATCAATTTGAGCGCTGTCTCCAACCCGTCATCGCTCTTAAGATCAAGGGCAATAGACCGTCGCCCGCGGCTATTTACGTCGGTGGGGTTACCCTTACGGGTTCCCGGCCGATCGATTCGCACAACATCTGCTCCCTGATCTGACAGAAGCATACCGCAGAACGGACCCGGCCCAATCCCCGCGAATTCTACGATTTTGATCCCTGAAAGTGGACCTGTAGCCATCTACGCCTCCCCAAACCTCAACTCTTTTCGCTCTTTCGAGCCTTGTTCTTCAAAGTAAACCGGACATTAAGACGGCTCTGCTCAAAGAAAACCCTTACATTGAGAAAATAGGCGGTTGAATTGCATGGGCGGTGCAAACTTCATGACCCCAGCAATCGAACTGGCCGCGGCAAGCCCGCGCCTCGAAATGCTGAAGACACGACTGAAATCCCTCGGGTTCATCACCTGCGAGGTTCGTGATGAACCGGTCCCCTTCGAGCCGATCCTGGTGGATATCCCCTCTGCATCTTCGGAGCAGATGAAATCGGTACACCGGCAAGTCATGTCGGGTGTCACACGGCCCTTTATTCTTGTCGGAGGCGACACGCCACCACATTTGGACGGCGCGATCACGCTGGCCAACGAAAGAGAGCTACATCGACTTCCTGGCAAGCTGGCAGCTTATTACCGCCGCGCAAATACCGAACAAGAAGCGGCTTTCAGAGTGTCGAGCATTCAGGATCTTACCGGCACACCGGCAACTCCAGCGCCGCGAAGTCTTCCCAGCGTGCTGGTGATCGGTGGAAGCTCGGCTCGGTTTTTGGCCCTGCAAGCAGCCCTCAAGGCAAATGACATTGATGTCGTCGCAGCCTTTACGGTCCCGACAGCACAGGACTATCTCACCAAGAGAGATTTCTCTGCTGTGCTGATTGATCTCGGTGACAGCCGAGATCGAAGAATTGCCAATCAAGCTTTGCTACGTGAATTGGTTGCCGGACTACCACGCCCCTTGTTCATTTTGCAGAACCGAGATGAACCGGTGGCTCAAGACACCGACGTAATGGTCTCATCTGCAACGGAAATTTTTGATTATGGAATGGATGTACAGCAAATCGCCACCGATCTGGTCTGGCAAACATTCCAGCACCATTCCGCAGCGCCCATAACGGCCAAACAATCAGGCAACCCGGTGATTCTTGATCGATTGACTGGTTTGTTCACGCGGGGCTTCCTGGAACATCACCTTGCACGCCAGATGAGGGAATCGCGCAGCGTATTCCTGCCACTCACCTTTATGTCTTTGACCGTGACATCTGCCGATGACGATAACGCCTCGGCGCGGCGGTATCTTCCGATAATCGCGAAGACCGTTGAAACCCATTTGCGCCAAACCGATTGTGCAGCTCGGCTCGACTGGACATCACTCGGGTTTAGTCTCCGATGCACCGCCTATACGAATGCGGCGCGTTTGGCAGAGCGATGCAGTTCGGCCCTCGTTGAGCAATCGCTTCCTGAGAATATCAGCTTCGCCTGGCGTATCTGTGAAAAACGTCAGACCCACACGGCCGAAAGCTTGATTAACGCTACTCTCGCGGCCAGGCAGATCCGCGGGACAATTGCAGCCTGATTACGCGTATCGAACTGCGCGGAAAAACTGTTCCTTAACAGATACCTTCTAAACATCGTGAAAATTTGTGGAGTTCCCTATGCGCGCATCGATTGTACTCGCGGCACTGATCGGCTTGTCCGGCACCGCAATTTCTGAAGAAGACGGCTATTCTCACGAGCAAAAGACCTACCGCTTTGGCGGAACTTATAAGGTGATCGCTGCAACCGATGTTCAGTCCTGCGCCAATCGCTGCCAATTGGAAGATGTTTGTCTGGCTTGGAGCTTTCAGCGCGAAACCCAGGGTCTTGGCACGGCACGGTGTGAGCTCAAATCCAGCGTTGGCCGCGCAGAGGAAAACGCCTTGATGGTATCCGGGATTTCCCCCCGCCT
>JBCBUY010000035.1:0-27359 GCA_039817885.1 Pseudomonadota bacterium
GCGAGCTTTCCCTGCTCGATGGCATTGTGGACACTTTCGAGCCGTCCGGTCCGGCCATAATGAACAAGAGGCCGCGCGGCGCAGTCACCAGCTGCGAAAATACGTGGATCATTGGTTCGGGCGTCGCGGTCGGTCAGAATACCGTTCGCGCAGGCAAGCCCCGCCTCTTCGGCGATTTCCTGATTTGGGAGGATCCCAATACCAGCGAGAACCAGATCACATGGAATTTCGGTTCCGTCGGCAAGGCGCGCAGCGCTCACCTTGCCATCGGTTCCCAGGAGCGCTTCGAGACGGGCATTGGTCCGAATGTCGACGCCTTGGTCGCGGTGGAGCTTTGTATAGAAGTCACTCATGACCGGGCTGGTGACACGGGCAAGCACGCGGTCAGCCATTTCTAGAACAGCGACGTCAAGGCCGAGCTGGCGCGCAACCGCTGCTGCTTCCAGACCGATATAGCCGGCCCCGACAATAACCATACGTTTGCCAGCGATTGCTTCCGGAACCATGGCCTTCACGTCATCCAGGCCGCGCAATTCGAAGACATTTGTCAGGTCGGCCCCAGGAACGGGAAGGGGCCGCGGCCGTGATCCCGTAGCGATGATCAGGGCATCATAGGACATCTGCCCACCATTAGAGAGGTCGATGAGACGCCTCGAACGATCGATCTTTTCGGCGCGAATGCCGGTCAACACATCGACTTTCTGGGTTTCGTACCAATCGGCGGGTTTGAAATAGAGCCGCTCTTCGTCAAGCTCGCCCTTGAAATAGGCTTTGGATAGAGGTGGCCGCTGATATGGAAGGGCGGTTTCTTCGCCGATCAGGCAAATATCCCCCTCAAATCCCCACTGACGCAAGGAAGCGATGGCCTGTGCCCCGGCTTGTCCGCCGCCGATAATGCCGACGGTTTGGGCAGTCGTGAGTGTCACTTCGATCCCCCTCTGAGGGTTGAAACGAGGATTTATGACGCCGGCGTCACCTTTTCAAGGGCAAGCGTGTTGGTGTTTCGCCTAAGCTCTTGCATAACCCGGCCAAATGCACCGATTTTTTCTTCCCGACGAGACCGCCACGCTGGAATTTGGGGCGGCCCTTTCGACCATTTTGGCCATTGGAGACGTTATTGCGCTCAAAGGAGATCTCGGCGCGGGCAAGACGACCCTGACCCGGGGCGTGCTTCAGGCGCTTTGCGGTGACATAGAGGTGCCGAGCCCGACCTATACACTTGTGCAGACTTATGAGACGCCGGCCTTCCTGCTCTGGCATTTTGACCTCTACAGATTGGAATCGTCTGAGGATCTGGAAGAACTGGCCTGGGACGAAACAGCGGAGGGGGTGGCTCTGATCGAGTGGCCGGACCGGGCAGGGGGGCGGTTGCCGCTTTGGCGGCTGGATCTGACACTTGTGCCAGAGACCGAGGGGCGCACCGCGGTACTGGAACCGCAGGGCGAAGACTGGCAAAAGCGCCTCAATGGCGATTCCTTCAGATTCCCGCGCAGCCGCGATTGATCGGTTCCTCGCTGAGGCCGGTTTTTCTGAGGCAGTACGAGAGCCGCTCGGCCAAGATGCCTCAACGCGCAGCTATGTGCGCCTTGTCAGCGGCCCGAGGCCGGCGCTTCTGATGAATGCTCCGGGCATCGAAGACGATCCGTGCCCGCCGGGGGCAGACGAGGCAACACGGATCAAGATGGGGTGGAACGCGACGTCTCGCCTTGCTGCGTCACGTGTCGACGCGTTTACCGCGGTGGCTGAATATCTGAGGGAGCGGGGGTTCTCCGCCCCAGAGGTCTTTGCTGAAGATCCGAGATTGGGCCTCGCTCTGATCGAGGATTTTGGGCCAAACCGCGAATTTGCGCGATTGATCGAGCGCGGCGAAGAAGACGAGGTGTCCCTCTATCGGGCGGCCGCTGCGGCCATGGCGGCGCTCCATGGCGAACCGGCCCCGAGACAGCTACGTAACTGGCCAATCCTCGACTATGACGCATTGGCCCTAAGGGTGAATGCGGACCTCTTTGCCGAATGGCTGCCGAAACTTGAAACAGACATGGTCATAGATGACGCAGCGCTGGCCCGGTGGGAGCGGGAAAGAGATGCGTTGATCGAGCAGGCAATGGGCTTTCCGCGTGATTTCGGATTGCGGGACTATCATGCGGAAAATCTGCTCTGGCTGCCGGACCGTGACGGGCATGCCCGGATTGGCTTGCTCGACTTTCAGGATGCCGTGAACGGTTGGGATGGCTGGGAAATGGCAATGTTGGTGCAGGATGCGCGTCGTCCCGTGAGCGCCGAGGCGCGTGAAGCCGCGATGTCAGCGTACCTCGAGGGCACAGGTAAGACCCGGCAAGATTTTGAGGCGCGGCTGGCAGTATGCGGCGCATTGAACGCCCTGCGCATCACGGGCTTGTTTGCCCGATTGCCGGTGCGCGACGGGAAACAGCGTTATCTCGATTTCATGCCGCGCCAGCAAGCCCTACTCGTGCGCAATCTTCAGCACCCTGCCTGTGCCGGTATGGCGGCCTTTGTAGGGGACGTCGCCCCCGTCTTGTTTGAGAGATATGCATGAGCAATATGCCCCACACCGCCATGGTCCTCGCCGCTGGGCTTGGCACACGGATGCGTCCGCTAACGGATGATACGGCAAAGCCCTTGCTCGATGTTTCGGAGCGTGCACTGATCGATCGCGCCTTGGATGAGTTGGTCAGGGCCGGCGTGTCCCGCGCGATCGTGAATGTTCATTGGTGTGCGGACAAAGTCGAAACGCACCTCGGATCCCGGACGGATATTGAGCTCTTATTCTCAGACGAACGAGACGGCCTCCTCGATACAGGCGGCGGCCTCGCCAAAGCGCGGCCAATGCTCGGCGACGATCCTGTCTTTGTTGTGAATACAGATGCCTTCTGGATGCCGGCCGGTCCGGAACCGCTTCAGCAAATGGCCAATACATTTGACGCGACCGAGATGGATGGCCTTCTTCTGCTTGCTGATCGAACCGAGTGCCTTGGTTTTCCGGGGCCAGGCGACATGTTTCGTGACGAGGCGGGCCGGGTCACACGCCGAGGCGAGGCACCGACAGCACCTTGGGCATATGCAGGTGTGCGGATCACCAAGCCCCAACATTTCGATCATGATCCGATTGCCCCGTTTTCTGTCTTACCGAAATGGGACGCGATGATTGCGGAGGGCAGGTTGTTCGGCGTTCCTCTCGATCGATTTTGGCTCCATGTCGGAACCCCTGAAGCCCTGCAGGAGGCCGAAGCGTGGATCCGCGCCCATCCCGGATGAGGAGGGTAGACCCCTTTGCGCCGGACGCGCCGCGTGTCTGGACAATCCCGGCCGGTGAGCCATTTCTGGTCCGTCTGGCTGAAACACTTGCCCATGTCTCCGGCCTCAAGGACAATCCAGCCGCACTATCCGACGATTTGATTTATGTCCCAAACCGGCGCTCGGCCCGCGCGCTCGCCTTGGAACTTTATCGGGCTGCCGGCGAAACACCGATCCTGCCGCCGGACATTCGCGCCCTGGGCGACCTGGAGACAGACGAGCCGCCAAGTGGGGCAGAAGAGGCGCTCACCGATCTGGGTCCGCCCCTCTCAAATGCGAGCCGGCTGGGCGCGCTCGCCCGTTTGGTGCTAAAATTCTACGAGGCGAGGGGGGAGACCCTGCCCGTAAGGTCTGCGCTTTCAGCGGCGCGTGAGCTGATCCGATTGCTTGATCAGGCCGCGCTTGCCGGAGGGGTCGATTGGCAACACCTGCCGGACCTTGTCCAGGACACGGACCTGGCGACGCATTGGCAGCAGTCAGTCGAATTCCTGTCGATCCTGACAGAGCACTGGCCGGCATGGCTTGAGGAAAATGGTTCAACCGAGCCGTATCAGCGACGTTTGCATGTCGCCGAGGCGATCGCGGCGACGCTCACCGCGCGCGCGCCAAAAGGCAGGTTCCTGATTGCCGGATCGACCGGGGCAACGCCCGCATCACGGCAATTGATGCAAGTTGCGACAACGCTCGACCTCGGCCGCGTCGTGCTGCCAGGGCTCGATTTGGATGCCCGCGCCGACAGTTGGCCCTTATTGGCGCAAGAGCCTGATCACCCACAGCATGCTTTGGCGGGCACACTGGCCACGCTGGACCTGCAGGCGGACGACATCGCAATATGGCCAGGAGCCGACAACGAGACGCTTCAAGCGAGACGCCGATTGGTTCATGAGAGCCTGGCACCAGCACGGCAAACCGCAGATTGGTTGACGCGGCTCAAGAGCCTATCGGGTGACCGCCCCCCTTCAGAATTTGCGAAAGACGCGCTCGCGGGATTGTCCATCATCGAAGCCAATGACGACGCCGACGAAGCGGAGCTATGTGCCTTGATGATGCGACAGGCTCTGGAGGTGGACGATCGAACGGTCGCGCTGGTCACTCCGGATCCATCCCTTGCGCGCCGGGTGTCTGCAGCTTTGAAGCGCTGGGATCTGAATGTGTCGCCAAGCGCCGGTGTTCCCTTGGGGCGAACCCCAGCCGGGTCGCTCGTCCTGCTGGTCTTGAAGTGGCTGGAAGATACCGGTGATCCCGTTCGGCTTTTATCGCTTTTGAAGCACGGACTGGTGGCTTTCGATGAAGCCGGGGTGGCCGCGCTAGACAAATACTATCTCCGTGGGCCTCGCAGATGGGCCGGCATCGACGATTTGGGGGCGCGGTTCGAGGCCCTTACGGAGCAGAAGAACCAATCGCGGCATACTGCCGTACCGGCTGAGATGACCAATACCGTTCAGCCATTGCTCAAACGATTGGTCGAGGACAGTTCGGAGGTAACCGCCGCCCAGATCGACACAATTGTTCGCCTGATAGATCGTCTCACCGGGTCCGAGACCGTCGCATGGACAGGTGCGGATGGCGCGGCCGCCGCGCGCACAATCGATGCAGCGATGGAAGTCGCCGCTCACCTGCCGGCGTCCGAACGCCCTCCCATAGCGGAAATATTTGAATCTCTGTCGGCTGTGACAACCGTGCCGGATATCGCACCAGGCCATGCTCGGCTGGCCATTTGGGGCCCTCTGGAGGCCCGCTTACAAACAGCTGATCAGCTGATACTCGCCGGGTTGAATGAGGATGTCTGGCCAGATCGTCCGGCGGCAGATGGTTTCCTGCCGAGACGCTTTCGAGCGCCGCTCGGACTTGCGCCCCCGGAAGCGCGTCTGGGGCTCGCCGCCCACGATTTCGCTGGGCTGGCCACTGCGCCCGATGTGACGCTTCTCTATGCCGCCAGGCGCGAGGATGCACCCGCCATAGCATCGCGCTGGATACTCCGTTTGCAAACATTGATTCAGGGAGCATTGGGAGAGGAGGCAGGTGATGTGCTTGCTCCGGCACCTGATCGTGACCCGAGGCCATGGGCCGATTTGCTCCATGAGGTGGCGCAAACCAGTGTGCCCCAGGAGGTTATGCCGCGACCGAGCCCCCTGGCATCCGCACGCCCAACCAGATTGTCCATTACGCGGATTAATACGCTGCAGCGTGATCCGTATTCTATCTATGCGGAAGCGATACTCGGGTTGAACAAACTCAGCCCGATAAATGAACCGCTCGGACCGAGCGCCCGGGGAACGGCGATCCATGCCGCTATCGAAAAATTCGGCAATCAGTTAAAATCCGAGCAGACGCTCCCTTATCTGAGAGAGTTGGTGCACCAGGAACTTGTCCGGGCTGGTCAACCCGAACACCTCGTCATCTCTGAGAAGGCCAGTCTGTCCGTCGCGACCGAACGTCTGTTTGAGTGGTGGCAAACCCGGTCGAGCCAGGTCGCTGAACGGTGGTCCGAAGTTCGGGGAAATCTGACGGTGGATATCGCGGGCGAGCCGTTTATTCTGACCGGAATTGCAGATCAAATCGATGCGTTATCCGATGGAACACTGTCGATCATCGATTTCAAAACCGGCGGCAGCCCAACCAAGAAAACAATCTCAGCTGGCTTTGAACAACAATTGCCTCTCTTGGGGTGGATGGCGGAGGCCGGCACCTTTGATGGCCTGTCGGAGGGACCGGTGAGTGAGCTTGGCTATATCAGTGTCCGGTATAATTTCACCGAAGCGTGGATCGCAAGCTCAGCCGACGAGGCCAAGTCTCTGTCGGCGTCAGCGCGTGAGATATTGGTGCGATTGATCACGGCTTATAGAGATCCCAGCGTACCCTATCTGTCCATCCCGCGCATTCAATTGAAGTCCTCTTATGAAGGAGATTTCGATCGCTTGGCGCGCCGCGCAGAATGGGCAGGGGAGATGGATGATGGCTGAATCAGCATATGACAAGGCCGCTCTGGCCCAAGCGATCGCGGCCGATCCGTCTTTGTCGGCTTGGGTATCGGCCAATGCCGGCTCGGGCAAGACCAAAGTTCTGATCGACCGCGTCGCGCGCTTGCTGCTCAACGGTGCCAATCCTGACTCCATTCTCTGTATCACCTATACGAAAGCCGCTGCGAACGAGATGCTGGAACGCTTGTTCCAGCGCCTTGGCAGCTGGTCTGTCATGGAGGAGCCAAAACTCCGTGAAGAACTTGTCACCCTCGAAGGACGATCGAACAATCCGCATACCGCTGAAGAGATCAGGAGGGCGCGGGCCCTGTTTGCGCGTGCGGTCGAAACGCCGGGCGGTCTCCGTATAGAGACGATCCACGCTTTCTGTTCGCGTGTGTTGAGAAGGTTCCCGCTTGAAGCCCGTTTGGCACCTGGCTTCCAGGAAGTTGAGGACGATGAGGCGGCAGAGCTTTGGAATGAGGCCGCGCGCAAAGCGCTCGTCTGGGCCAATGAGCAGGCACCGGACGCGCTTGACGTTCTTAGTAAGGCAGGCGGCGGTTTCGGGGCCATGGCCGGTATTGAGGCCATTCGGGACAATATCATTGGGCTGACGAAGCTGCTGGCCACCAACGAGGATTGGGACGAGCGCTTGAGGATGCGCCTTAATATTGCTGACACCGATACAGAGGCTTTGCTCCAGCACGCCATGGAGGCCGACTTTCCCATAGCAGATTTGAAGGAAGCCGCATCAATTCTCGAAGCAGATGGTGCCGCCGATTCTCGCCGGACAGCGCTCGCAATCCGAGTCGCCCTGGGGGCTCAAACAAGACATGATCGCTGGGAGGCATATCGGACCGTCGTGTTCACCGGTGGGGGAAAGCCCCGCGCGCGAATTTACAATTCAGGTGCAAAAGCATCACCGCTGATTGTCTCCCTGTTCGACCCGAAAGGAGTGCCCCAGGGCTCCGAAGTCCTACGTGTTTTGGAGATTGACCGTCAGCTGAAGGCGATCCGAATTTATCAACGCACCATGGCGATGATCGCTTTGGCAAGGCCCGTGCTGTCGGAGTATCAAAACCAAAAACGCTTTAGGGCGGCTGTTGATTTTGACGATTTGATCGCGCGCACCAAGGGCCTGCTCACGCAATCTGCAGCAGCCGATTGGGTTCTATACAAACTCGATGGTGGGCTCACCCATGTGCTTCTGGATGAAGCGCAGGACACGAGCCCGGACCAATGGGAGCTCATCAATGCTCTGGTGACGGAGTTTTTTGCCGGAGAGGGGGTCGAAAAGGATCAGGATCCGAGAACCCTCTTCGTTGTCGGTGATGAGAAGCAATCGATCTATTCTTTTCAAGGGGCGGATCCCCAGCGCTTCATCGAGGAGCGGCAGGTGTTTGAAGGGAAGTCCAGGGCCGCTTTTGGGGACGCACGATTGCCCGATATGGCCATGTCGTTCCGCTCTTGCCCGGAAATACTGCAATTCGTGGATCAAGTGTCCGAAAGCGGCGATGTAGACGGCCACCCCTTTATCGACGGACCCGTCGGCGACTTTGACATTATGCGCCACACAGCGTTTCGGGCAAAGCAATCCGGATGCGTTGAATTGTGGCCGGTTGATCCACCCGACCCACTGGAACCAGATATTCCCTGGGACGCGCCAAGGGATACGCAAAGCGGCAATACCCCCAAGTCGCTTTTGGCGACAAAGGTGGCGCACAATCTTGCTGACATCATTCGGCGCGGCGAAAGGGTCTGGTCCGGCGGGAGGAGGCGCGCCGCGACGCCCGGTGACATTTTGATCCTCGTTCAGAATCGCGGGGGCGGACTTTTCGATGCGCTGATTGCCGCTTTGAAAGCCGAAGGCCTGCCGGTCGCCGGTGCCGATCGACTTGTGCTCGCGGACCATATCGGGGTGCAGGATTGTCTCAACCTGATCCGCTTCGTCTTGCTGCCCGAAGACGATCTAACCCTCGCAGAGATTCTCCGGGGGCCATTTGGCGGTCTCGTCGATGATGATGAACATCTATTTCCACTCGCCTACGACCGGGGATCAGAAACCCTATGGCAGCGATTGCAATCATCTACCAAGGACGCACACAACCGCGTCGCCAAATTCCTCGCCGGCCTCATAGAGCGTGCGGATCTGGCACCCTTCGAATTTCTGTCCGGCATTCTGGAATGTCCCGATGCGGACAACCTAACGGGGTGGCAGAAGCTCATAAGCCGACTTGGAAAACCGGCGGTCGATCCGATTTCAGCCTTGCTCGCTAAGGCGATCTCCCATGATACAACCGGAGCGGCCTCGCTCCAGTCCTTCATGTCTGCCATGGAGCTCGATCGCAGCGATATCAAACGCGATCTGGCGGCGGCCAATGGTGAGATCCGTATTATGACCGTCCACGGTGCAAAAGGGCTGCAGGCCCCAATCGTCGTCTTGCCGGATCTAACGCGGGCCCAAAGTCCAGGCCGGTCAGCCATTTTGCCCATCGACGGTCTTCCCATTTGGGCGGGCAGTGCATCTGACGATGTATCGATCACCGAAGCCGCCCGTGAGGCAGAGAAGGCCCGCCAGCTCCGCGAGCACAGGCGATTGTTGTATGTCGCACTGACCCGCGCGGAAGACCGCCTGATCTTGGCAGGGCATTGGTATGGTCAGCGCCCGAAGCCAAACGCGGACCCCGGTCCCGGCTATCCGAAGGCGAGCTGGTATGCTCTGTGCGCGGAGGCCATGGAGACGTTGACCGGCAGCACGATCGCCGATGGGGATGTTATACGGTTCGGGGCTGAGCCGAGTTGCGCTGAAGCACCGCCAGAGGTTTCGCCCACGTCCCATGCCGCCCCCGATTGGTTGACCCGCCCCGCGCCGCCAGAGCCAACTGGCGACCAATTGATCGCGGCGAGTGCTGTCTTGCAAGATGAGAGTCCCGTCCTGCCCCCGGCTGACACTGCAAGGGCCGTGAGGCTTAAACGGGGCCGGCTGATCCACGCCTTGTTGGAGCGATTGCCGGAACTTGAAGCGGATAAGCGCCGGCAGGTCGGTGACGCGTTTCTAAAGCGGGACACGGCGCTTTCGGAAGATCAGCGGGCAGATATGCTAGATGCGGCCATGACGGTTCTTGAAGATCCGCGTTTTTCGGGTGTCTTTGCCCCGGGCGGGCGGGCCGAAGCCCCGATTATTGGGACAGGGCAGGGCTTGCCGGCGGGGCGCATTATCAACGGCCGCGTCGACCGGCTGGTGGTGACAGACGACAAGGTCCTGATCGTTGATTACAAGACGGATCGGCCCGCTCCTGCGGATGTGACCGGTGTGTCGCGGGCCTATCTGGCGCAGATGGCGGCTTATCGCGCTGTGCTTCAAAATGCCTATGGCGACAAGGATGTTGAAGCGGCGCTTGTATGGACCGATGGTCCGGTTCTGATGCCGCTTCCGAATGACTTGTTAGAAGAATCGCTTCCACAGTCGAGTTTTGCTGTTTGAAAAACACGCCCACCGTATTTACTTACGATGAGAACCAAAACCGAGGAGGCAATAATGGCCACTCAAAATATCACTGACGACGAATTCGCAAACGCTATTGTTGATGAGGTTCCAGTTATTGTGGACTTCTGGGCCGAATGGTGCGGCCCCTGTAAGCAGATGGCACCGCACCTAGAAGCGGTTGCTGACGAGCTTTCCGGCAAAGTTAAGATCCTGAAGATCAATGTCGATGATCACCCCATGGCGGGATCAAAATACGGCATTCGCGGCTTGCCGACCTTGATGATGTTCAAGGATGGAGAACCCGTGGCGACCCAGCCCGGCGCGATGTCGAAACAGCGCATTCTTGAATGGATCAAGGAAAGCGCCTAGGCAACTGCCCACAAGATCGAGAAATTGCCCCCTTTCGCCCCGTGCGGAAGGGGCTTTTTGTTACAAGCTTCCCCTCCGATAGTATTGATCCGCTTGTCGATGTGTGGACGATAGATCCAATCAAAGTGGGAGCCCCGTCCATGCCAGTCATGAATTACTTGAACAGCTGCGTTTTCGACCACGGCGCGATCGCACAGCTGCCGAAACAAATGAAATCCTTGGGTCTGTCGCGTCCATTTATCGTGACCGATCAGGGCATCAAAAGCGCGGGACTGTTAGATAAGGTTCTCGGCGCGATGGACACCGATCCGGCAGGCATATTCGCTGAGACCGTGCCGAACCCCACCGAAGCGCAAACCAATGAAGCTGCGGCGCTCTATAAGGAGTGTGGGGCTGATGGGGTGATCGCCATTGGCGGTGGCTCCAGTATGGATCATGCGAAGGGCGTGGCCTTGCTGGCAAGTCATGATGGCCCCCTGGAACGTTACGCGGCCTACACAGGCGGTGCGAAGCATATCGGAAAACTGCCGCCCCTGATCGCCATCCCAACAACGGCCGGCACAGGCTCTGAAGTATCGGTCGGGGCCATTATCTGTATGGAGAACGGGCGCAAGGAAACCTTTGTCTCGCCGAATCTCATTCCGCCTGTGGCGATTTGCGACCCAGACCTGACCCTCGGTTTGCCCGCTCACCTGACCGCTGCCACAGGTATGGATGCTGTGACCCACTGTATTGAGGCGGTGCTGACCCCAGCCATCAATCCACCAGCCGAAGGCATCGGTTATGAAGGTGCAAGCAGAGCCCTGGGCGACGGGTGGCTGAAACGCGCCGTGGCGGATGGGTCGGATCCTGAGGCCCGCTGGAATATGATGATGGCGAGCTATGAAGGCGCGCTTGCTTTTGTGAAGGGTCTTGGCGGGGTCCATGCGTTGTCCCATGCCGCCGGGCGTTTGCATGAGAAAAAGCTGCACCATGGCACACTGAATGCCGTGTTCCTGCCGCACCTCTTGCGCGAACATGACGGGGCCGCGACCACGAAGTACGACAGGCTACGTCAAGTTTTGAGACTGTCATCAGATGCAGACCTTGGCGATGCCATTGCAGAGCTGAACAGTGAGATCGGTATCCCGGAAAACCTCTCCCAAATGGGTCTGTCAATGGATGATGGACCGGGCATCGTCGAGTTTGCGATGGCAGACCTTGCTCACAATGGAAATCCGAAGCCGCTGGACCAGGGAGATTATGAGCGGATCTATGAGACCGCTCTTGGTTAGGGCTTAGTCTAAGGGGTCAACAGCTTCGCGCGGCACTACCTCGCCGGTTTGCGGCAGAGGCTGCTCCGCCTCGATCTGATCGACAATCCGCATCACGGCAGCAGCGATCTCGGCCGGAACTTCTTCTTGAAGGAAGTGGCCTGCGCGCGTTTCCAACACGGGGGCGTCTGGAAAATTCTGCTGCATGGCCGGCAACCCGCTCGCCAAAATAGGGTCGTTCATTCCCCAAACGATCTCAGCCGGGACATCAAGACCGGCGACATATGCTTCAATCGCGCGCATTTGTTCAGAGCTTGGATGTTCGGGCCCGTCGGGGACCATGCGCATAAGCGCAAGGGGGGCCTTCTGGTTCCCGCTCTCCTTTACCGGTCGACCGTATAGTTCTGAAACACTGTCAGGAATGGACGCAGGATCACCCTGCATTTGGTGCAATTGATCGAAGATGGATACGAACACTTCGAGCAAAAACTCACCAAGAATGGGCGTCTTCACCCTGGCATGTGCACGGGACAGGTCGCGTGTTTCCGTTGGGGCGTTAAAGCCCGTATTCATGGCGACAACACCTTGAAGCTTTCCAGGCGAAAGCGACATCGCCCCCATGCCCACAGGGCCGCCCCAGTCCTGGCCAACATAGACAACATCTTCAACATTCAGCTGTTCCAGAACGCTGTTCATCCATCGCATATGATTGTTCAGCGTGTGGGCGCTTGCCGGAATTTTGCTAGAAAAACCAAGGCCGGCCATCGTTGGCATGATCGCGCGCACGCGATCTGTCGGCAGTTCATCGGCCACCTTGCGGTACAAGAAACCAGAGGTCGGATTGCCATGCTGCATATAGATTGGATAACCGCGCCCGACCTCCAGAACGTGAATTTTGATCCCCGGCTCAACCTCCACAAAATAGCTCTTATAGTCCTCCGTAACGAAGTCCTGGGCGTAGTCTGGAAGTGGAAAGGCCTCAAAAGAGCCAGCATCAAGTGAAACCGTGCCCGTTCCGGAGGGGGTCACGAGTTTGCCATCGCGTGTGACAACAAACGCCATGACAGACACGGCAAGAGCAATAACGAGCAGGGCGATGGCCAACCATCTCATAGTGCTGTATCCCAATAGAGCTGATGTCATCAGACTGCACTGGCCTTAGCTTGACGGCAAGGCTCGGGAGGATGCGCGTATGTCTGGCCGCCCTGCTTAGTGCTGAAAGGGACTGTCCAGTTGTTGAAGCCGGGGCCATGTCATGTCCCGATCCGCCAAAATCGCGCCGTCTGTGATCGGCCAGTCAAAATCGAGATCGTCATCAGACCACAGAAGTCCACCCTCCGCCGACGGATCATATGCGCCGTCGCACTTGTAGGCGACAAGCGTATCTGATGTCAGCGTTTGGTAGCCATGGACAAATCCTCTGGGGACGAACAATTGCTCACCACCTGAACTCGTCAGTATGGCGCTAACTGACTTGCCGTAGGTGGCTGATCCTTTGCGAATATCGACGGCCACATCGAAGATCTCCCCTCGGATCGCCCGCAGTAATTTCGCCTGAGCACTGGGCGGTGCCTGGAAATGAAGGCCTCTCACTGTTCCCCTTGTGGAAGAGAGCGCCTCATTGTCCTGGACCCACTGAACGCTCGGCAGGTCAGCCGCGCGCCAGTCGGCGTCGCTCCATGTCTCGCAGAAATAGCCGCGCGCATCGCCAAAGCGTTTCGGCGTGATCAGGGCAGGCCCTTCAATATCGAAGGTCCGAACGTCGATTTTCCCCATTATTGATATTCGTCCGAGACAAAACCCTCGGTGATGTTCACGCCTTCAGGAATGGCAAGCGGCGCGTCGGCCACAGCGACATTCCGCTCGATCCGTTCGCCGGGCCCATTCTCACGGCGCGCATAGGATTCGACAAGCGAGGTATAGGGCGGCACGTGGGTCCAGCCCCCATCGGACGTGTTCTGTTTGATCTCAAAGTGCAGGTGGAAGGTTGTTGGTGTCCCGCCAAAGTCCTTTGAATAATATCCGATATGCTGCCCGGCCGTCACCTCATCCCCCAGCGAAACCTGAAGCGCGCGCATATTCATATGCAGGTAGCGGTATATGCGCGGTCCGGCGCGCAGACTAACCGTGTATCGACCAATATTTGAGATAACCCCGTCCTCGGCAGCCACGATCTTGTAGCGCGAAATCCCCGCGGGATTGTTGCGATACTCCCGCCGCATTGCCTCGCACGCAGCGGCATCACCCACCCGAATGTCCTGACCAAGATGCACTCTTGGAAGCGGACACCCCGGTGTGGAGTTGTCGCGTGAGCGGGTCTCGCAATAATTATCCTGCCAGGGATACTCGTAATTGCGGGCGTCACATTCGTCGCCGCCTCCAATACCGCCGCCGAAGCGGAAAACCTGCGACTGGGCATAGGAGGGCGCGTCTTTGATTGGGAACACCATATCGGGGGCATAGACGGTTTCATCCAGAGATCCGCGCCCCGACCCCGATATCAGGTCGCCTGGAGCGAGATAGCTAAAGGCCGGTTCAACGCTGACCGGCGGCTCTGGCTCAGGTGGCGGCGCAGGCGGCGGCGGGGGCGGTGGAGCCGGTGGAAGCGGTTCCGGTTCAACTTCGGGCTCCGGTGTTGTGTCAACATCTTCACTGATCGTGTCTGGCTCCGGGGCCGTGTCCGGGGTCGTTGGATCTGTCGCATCAACAGGTGGCGCAGGAGGGGGAGGAGGCGGCGGCGGAGGAGGGGGAGGCGGTGAAACGGGTGTTTCATCTACCGCGGTCGGCGGCGGCGGGGGAACAGAGGGGCCACCGTCCGACACATCTTCACGATCCGGACGTTCTGAGAAGCCCGGAAAGGCCACTCGGCCATCACACGCCGACAACAGGGCCGCTGCAGCGACACCACACAACACTAGACGCTTCTGCATCACCGCGATCCTACAACCACTAGTCTTTCCGCCACCGACAGAGCTTCTGCCTCGTCTATGCAATTCTCGCTGTCATCATCAAACGCATTGCACTCGAATTCTATCAAATAGTCGGCACCGTATCTCGATAGAGCGACGTGCGCGCCAGCTTCCGTTGCGGTGAATATCGCTGCCTCATCCCGCGATGAAAGCTCGCCATTCACGCTGGCCGCCTGATTGGTCCCGTTCACGATGATATCGTAGGCGTCCCCGGGATAGGTCGCAAAATACCCGTCAGTCGTGGGACGATACATTGGGCCGCCGCCTTCCGATTGCGGCACAACAATACCGGTGGGAAGGAGAACGGGGACGGGTGGCCGCGCCCCAGAAGACTGCACTTGAGCGACGGAATCACCGGCATCCTCTGACCTTGCAAGATCAGCCCTGGCAGCTTGCCAATCTATGGCGGTCGTCATGTTCGTATCCGCCCGGGGTCCGCCAATCTCCAGGTCGGGTGCCGGTACAGCCGTCACCGCCTCATCGGGGGACTCCAGGTCTGCGACAGCGTCATCGCCGCCGCCACAGCCACTCAAGACAAGCAATGTAGCGCAGGGCGCGAGCCATTTGATCATCTAGGGTCGTCCTCAATCTGTGTGCTGTAGTCCGGGTCAGCATATCGAACCGCTGACATTGCTTGAAGTTGCTCTTTGATGTCCATGATCTGCGTGCGGCTTGGCAGATCGCCGGATCCTGACCATGTCAGGACAAGCTCTCCAGAATAATTGGTCTTTTTGAGGCGAAATCCCGAAAGTGCGGGATATTTGCTTGCCCAATTGCGAAACACAGATCTGGCATGTGAGGGGTCCTGGCGAAATGTCGCCAGGCATTCTTCAATTTCGGGGACATCATCAAATCGAACGATGAAGTCGACGTCTCCACGCGACGTCGCCGGGATGGGGGGGCGTTCCATTTGATGCTCTGAGGCCGGCAGCCGCGCGGGTTGAGCATCAATCAAATCCTGATCAGACGGCAGCATCAGAGTCACGCTAGAAACACCCGCCACACCCAGAGCGGCCAGTCCAAGTATTGAAATGCGGTTCAACCGCGGCGGTTTCGCCGCTTCATCAGGCGGTGTGCCCTCATCTTGGGTCTCATTCTCTTCAGCCATGCCCACACTCCCCGTTTGCAATCGTCAATCTGGTAGGTTTTCCAGGTTCAACCACCCGTCTCCGCAACTGCGGAGACACATTCCCGGCTGGTCGGGAATAGGGGTTGCTCCCGGATACTGGGCGCATTCTGCTGCACATTGTTCAGTCGTCCTCGGATCGAGAATGGACAACAGTGTACTCTCAAGCTCTGCTCCGGTCATCTCCGGATATTTTGCAGCGATCAGTGCAAGCGCTGCCGAGACATGCGGCGCAGCCATCGATGTGCCCTGTTCATAGGCATAATAGCAGGTATCAACATCCGCTCCGGTCACCGGATCCGTGCAGAATTTCGCTGGCTTCGTCGACAATATACCATCTGGTCGGCCGTCGCCATTATCATCGCGGGCGAGATCTCCGCCCGGCGCGATGACATCAACATCGTCGCCGAAATTGGAATAGGGTGTGATATAGCCCCGCGCATCACCTGCGGCGACCGTGATCACATTCGCGCAGCCGCCTGGGGAGTAAAACTCGGTCGACAGCCGCGCATTCCCCGCGGCTGACACAACAACAGCTCCGCGTTCCACAACGGTATCGATCGCGTCTTGCAACGAAGCAGGACAACTCTCGAACAGGCCGATCGACAAATTGATGATGTCCGCCGGGTTTTCGTTCCAGACCTCTTCACCGTTCGCGCCTTCAGCCGGGATAACACCGCCAGCCCAGCGAATGGCATCGTTGATATCCGACAGTCGGCCGCCACATTTGCCAAGGGCGCGTACCGGTACGATGGTGACCTCCCAGCTTCCGCCGGCAACGCCCGTACCATTATTCGTCGCCGCCGCTCCAATTGTGCCGGCGACATGCGATCCATGGAATGAATCTGAAGCGAATGGCGCGTTTGGATTGCACAGATCCCCTGGATCATTGGGGTCGCTGTCCCGTCCGTCGCCATCATTTCCCATAGCGGGATCGCTGACCATGTCCCAACCGGGCGCGATGTTGGGGGAAGCTGTAATGTCGGGGTGAGACAGAGCGAGGCCTGTGTCCACGACAGCGACTGTCACATCTCGAGTGCCTTGAAGGTCATGGCGCGTCCAGAAGTCCACGAAGCCTGTCCCGCCGATCGAGCGCCCCTCTTCATCGCCATAATTGCGGAAATTCCACTGCAAATCCCAAAGAGGATCGTTCGGCTCCATCCCAATGGAGACGCCATTATCAGCAGGACGCCGGGCGAACTGATGCTCAAAAATGTAATCCCGCTCACAATATTCGTATTCGCCAGACGCTTGCAGAACCTGCACGAGACAGTCCGTCGCGAGCGCTTTGTCGTCCTGCATCATTTCACGGGTCACATCTTCCGGGCATCCCCTGTGGATCTCGCTGGAAAACAGCGGCAATTCGGACCCGTCGCCATCAAACTGCGTCGCATCTGCAAACAGATCGATCACCATATTGCCGCCACTCGACGCGCGCACCGATCCGTCTATTCCAAGCCTGTCGATCGCATCCAACATTTTGGTCCGCGTATCGCGCTGAATTTCACGAATTTCAGGAGCTCTCGCCAGCCGGCGGCTCGCCCGCATAGCCGCTCTGTTCTGAATGACCGGGGCCGGTGGTTTAGGCGGTGGACCCAGCCCCCTCGGCGATTGCGCGCGAATGCCACCCTCGCTTTTTGCCTCTTCCGTTATGTCTGTGTCTGCAGCTGTTACGTCGGCATCGATCGCGGCCTGCAGCTCTTCGGACAAGACGGCCTCCTGCATGGCTGCAATGCGGCGCGGTTTGGCGATCAGTGACCCAATCGCATATCGAGCGGGCCGCACACCGGAAACGTTTGAAGTGCCAGCAGAGGCTTGAACAAAACCGGCGATGGCGCGCTCGTTCACCGCCAATCGGTCCAACGGTATGCCGCGCACATCCGCGGGGCCGCGACCGCCAATCTGATCCATAGCGGATTCGAGCAACGTGTTCGCGCGTTCGGCGCGTTCTTCCTGTCTGTCGCAGGCCGACAAGATCATGCCGATACACAAAAGGCTTGCGGCACCAACCCAGTATTGTTCTCTGCGTCTGGTCTTACCCTTCATTTCGCTTGTCCTCTGCGATAATCCACATCGAATTCGCCAGCGTCGGTGTCATCCGAACCAGCCTATCCAGTCACCCTTACTACCCTTATGGCATTCAAATGGCGAGAACTGTAGAAGGCGGCCCATGACAATTCATAAGATTGTGATTTTGACGGGAGCGGGCATTTCCGCCGAAAGTGGCCTTGGGACCTTTCGGGATAAGGATGGCATCTGGACAAAATACCCCCTTGAGGATTTGGCCACACCGGAAGGGTTCGAGCGTAATCCGGAATTTGTCCACGGCTTCTACAATGATCGCCGCGCCGCGCTGATAACCGCTCGTCCCCATGCCGGTCACACGGCATTGGCCCGTTTTGAGGAAGAGTGGTGCGCCCGTGGAAACGAGTTCGTTTTGGTGACGCAGAACGTCGACAATCTCCACGAGCAAGCTGGATCGAGCAGTGAACGCTTGATCCATATGCATGGCGAGCTCATGAAAGTGCGTTGCGGCCTATGCGGCACGGTCGTTGAGCAAAGTGAGGCCATTTCGACGGAGAGCATCTGCACTGCATGTGGTCAGAAAGGCCATATGCGGCCCCATGTCGTCTGGTTCGGAGAGATCCCGTTCGGAATGGATGAGATAAGTCTCGCCCTGTCGACGGTGGATCTATTCATCTCTGTCGGCACGTCCGGCAATGTCTACCCGGCGGCCGGTTTCGTGGAAATGGCGCGGACGGTTGGCGCACGAACCGTGGAGCTCAATCTCGAGCCGTCTGAAAACGCCCACGTGTTTGATGAAACCCTCTATGGCCCTGCCAGCGAAATTGTTCCGCGCTGGACCAGAGACTTCCTCGCAAGCCAGCCCGATTGACCCGACATCGAAATCGGCACGACACGCTGGGCATGGATGCGAAAACACGCTAAGTGTGTCAGGAAGGGTGGACGCAAATCATGCAAGAAGTTGCAGTTGATTTTGAAAAACGTGTGGATCGGCTGACCCGCAAAAACAGACGGACAACGCAGTTTATGATGCTGCTTATATCGTCTGCCGCTGTGTCGTATGCAATTTTCATCATAGTCCAATTTACCGGCACGAACGTCGTCTCTTCATACGGTCCGCTCGATGGCGTGCTCGGCGATAGCGCGGGAAATGCCCTCTGGGTCGCCAATAATTTGGCCAATTTGGCTGCCACATTGGCAGTCCGTATTTGGTTCATCCGCGAACGCAAGATGACACTCTTACTGAGCCACGCCATGGTTTTGGAAGACGATGCCGATATTGCCATGCGTATGCTGTTAAACGAGGACACCGAAGCATGACGTTGATGTCCAGGCAGGGAATTGTGCGATGAGTTCAGGGCAGAATTCAACCAAGACAAGTGTCGATATCTGGCACGAAATTCTCGAAGAGAAGAGAAGCTTCAAAGGCGTGTTGCGAGCATTGATCGTCTTGCTCGCTATTGCCGCCCTCATTGCCCTCGGCATGTTCTATTACTCATATGAAACGCTGACCCGGCAGGAAAACAAATATCTGGCTGAGTTCCAGGTGCTCGAAATCCGAAATGATGTGGCGCGGGGGGATGCAGCCCGCGAACGCCAAACTGTCCTGACACAGACCCTCGACATCAAAGAGCAATTGGCACGGGCTGCGAAAGCTGCGGTCTTCAACGATATGGCCCGGCGCGTCGAAGAAGAGGGAGCACGCCAATCCGATATTGATATTGCGCTGGAAGAAGCGCGCCTGTTCACCAGCGGGGCGAGCCTTGACGTTGCTCGATTTGCCCTTGTCCGAGAGGTGAAAACCGACAAATGCTCTGGCGGCGAAGGCGACCTGCCATTGGAAATGTGCCTCTTTCTCGAAGCGGTCTCACTGGATTGGGGCAATAATGACAGCCGGTCTTCTGGATCAAATGAACCGTCCGAACGGCTGGGGGTCGACACGCCCGTCGAACTTATCAATGCGTATCTAGCCGTAGTAGATGCCGAGGCGAGATCCGGCGTTTCGGCCTATACGCCCTATGCCCACGCAGGTCTCGCCCAACTCTATTACGCCTATGCAGATAATGAGCAGCTTGGCGTTGACGCCGATTGCCGCGAAACCGTGCGGGCGATGCAAGATGCCATAGATGAAGGGTTCGAGGGGATCGGACCTTATCTGCTGGCCGGAGAATGCCTGCGCCGGCAAGGCCGCCCGGCCGAGGCCCATGGCATGTTCAGCCTGGCAAGCGCTTGGTACGAAGATGCAAAGACCGCTCCGGCGTTCAAAGAAGACCGCTTTCCCCCTGATGTCTTTCGCATGGCCTATCATGGCGAAGGCACGACCATGATTGCGATGATCGCGTCGGATCAATTTCCTGGCGGAGAGACGGAAAAAGCGACTGCGCTCCGCGATGCCGAAAGAAACCTGGAAAGAGCTGCTTCGCTCCGGCGGGGCCGCGGGGAGGGGGATATTGGCGGTGTCTACACGACGGAAAACATTGGCTTTATCTATGTGATCTCGGAGGATTGGGCGTCCGCGCTTTACCACACAGAGATGGTGAACAATGTCCTGCCCCTGACCTGGAATCTCGTGGTGCGGCGCATTACTGGCGAGGCGCTCTACGACAATATCTCAACCGGCGGCGGGCCAAATGCTGGCCTCTCCACGGCAGAAGCCGCCCGGGAGATCGCCTGCGAAGCGGAGCAATTGCTCATCAATATGAAGTATGAATACTTCTATGAGACAGAGATGAAGAAGCTGCTGCCGAGCGATCGAGGATACGGCAAACTGCTGAGCGACATCATAGAGAAACCCAGGGCGGAGTATGAGCGCCGCAAGCTGAACGCCGAGGCGAGACGCGAGATCCTAGATACGGGCAGCACAACCACGGGTGACACAACATATTACGGCACAGAATTTTGCCGCCCGGAGACCAAGTCTATTTGGGATCTGTTCTAGTTTTGTCCTTGACCTGATAGGCCCGTCTGGCGTTCTTGATGGATGCCCGTCGTCGCCGATCCTGATGTCGATCCCCTACATCCAGATGCCATCCGCATCGCCCGGGGGGTGACGAGACTCTTCGATGGGCTCGGATGGTCGAGTGTCACCGAGCTGACCTTAGCCAACCGCCGCCGGGCAGATGTGTGCGCGCTCGGACCACGGGGCGACATTGCCATCATCGAGATCAAATCCTCCGTAGCGGATTTCCGCGCCGATCAGAAATGGCCTGAGTATCAGCCCTATTGTGATCTATTCTATTTCGCAGTCGGTCACGATTTTCCCCAGGATCTAATCCCCGATGAGGCGGGATTGATCATCGCCGACGGCTTTGGTGGAGCGATCCTCCGCGAGCCGGGGAAGACGAGTTTGAAGCCGGCTCGACGCAAGGCCATGCTGCTGCGCTTTGCCCATGCTGCCGCAGGGCGGCTTATGCGCCTGGACGGACGCGCAGCAGCAGATTAGGTGACCCGGTATGAGCCATACATATCCCCTCGCGGCTTCCGCCGTGGACGCCCTGAACGCGCCTGAACATGCGGCCCGCACCCGCCATGACGCCGAGCGCCTGGCCGGTGAGGAGATGCGCGTCATCAGCCTCGAGACCGAATGGCTGACCCTGGATGCCGACAATATCGGCGATCTGATGGAGCGGGCAGAAACGGGCGTCGGAGACGGCTTCATTCAGCGGTATGAGAATGCCGACGGATCTCCCGTGCTGGCGGTGACATACTGGCGTCTGGTGCCTCAACTGAAAGGGATCGGATCAAAAAAGGCGACAGCAAAACCAAAATCCAAAAGGGAAGATCACACCGACGATCTTTACTTCAAAAAAGGTCGGACCAAGCCGCGTCACCGCAAGGGGGTTCATCCACAACAGCTCGATCTCTTCGAAGAAGGCACCATTGCTGAACGGGAAGGCTGGGACGCCGCCTGACGCACCGATCAATCCCCGCGAATCTATGGCGGCAGAGTGTCCGATAGCATTCGACTATTTCATTTATAATCAACGGTGTCGCATTGTCTTGGCCGTCCGGTATACTCGCTCTCAGGCTGAAGCGGTTTCCCGAAAGACAGGGGGATGAGAGGATGAGGAGCATCATATGATGGACGTCTACGGATCGCGGGTGTCGTACTATACGGGCAAGCTGGAAGCCTATTTGCGGTACAAGGGCATTCCCTACGCCTTGCATGGCATGCCTTATGACAAGGCGCGCTTTTTGAAAGAGAAAGTTGGTTCGGTCCAAATGCCGATTGTCGATCGGGGCGATGGCCGATGGATGTCGGACACAACGCCCATCCTGTTTGAATTGGAAAAGGAGCATCCGAGCCACCCGATCCTCCCGGACGATCCCGTAATCGGCTACATCGCAAAACTGATCGAAGATTACGCCGATGAGTGGTTATGGCGATCCGCAATGCACTATCGGTGGAGCTATCCCTACAGCCGAGAACTGATCTCCAACATTCTTGTGGACGAATTGGGTGTTCCCGTCCGCCTGCCGCGATTTGTCGTGAGGCGCATGATCAGGCGTCGCCAGATAAAATTCTTTACCAAGCGCGACGGCGTTACACCTGCCACCCGAGACCATGTAGAGCAGGGATATCTGAATGCCCTCGACCATATGAGCCGGATTCTAAAGCACCGGCCCTTCATCTTGGGCACAAAACCATCGCTTGCGGACTTTGGGCTCATGGCTCCGATGTTTCGCCATTTCAGCCAGGACCCAGATCCGGAGGAAGTCATGCGCACGCGGGCCCCACTCGTTTATGAATGGGTCGCGCGTATGTGGACGGCACGCGCTATTGACGATGGGCAGTTCATCTCTGAGATTACCCACGAGATGACGCCTCTTCTCAAGGAGATATGCGAAACTCATCTCGTTCAACTGGCGGCCAATGCGAATGCTTATGGGCAAAATGCGCCATCATTCACCATGATGGCTCAGGGGTGCGATTACACAAATATGCCGATCTCGCGATACCGGGTCTATTGTCTCGAATGTCTTCGCGCAGCGTTTTCTGGCCTCGACCCGCAGTCCCAGGCAAAGGTGCGCGATCTGCTGCCATATACGGAGGCCGACATATTGTGGCGGCAGGGGGGCGACATTGCATCGGGCTACAACCAGGATGGACACCTGCCCTATGGCAAGGCGATCAATGTGTATGGCAATGGCACCCCTTAGGGGCGGGGGAACATCTGCTCTCCTCGGCGGAGGAGCTGCTAGCGCAAGAAAAACATCCCCGCCGATACCTGTGAAGACAGGTATCCATGGATCGAACATTGCCATGTGTCGTCGGGTGACCGCTACACCCTGGATGCCAGCCTTCGCCGGCATCTGCGGCTTTTGGGATTGGACAAAGGATCGGAAGAAAGTTCTAAACCAGCTCGTCCATGCCGGCCTCTTTGAAGAAGCCGCCGAGCCCATCTGATTGGCCAAGTTTCTGGGCAGCCTTCTTGACCGCCCGCCAGGATTTCGATGCATAGCGCTGCGTCGCCTGGGTGTATGGGTCTCCGCCAAGTGTCAGTTCGACGGTTTTTTTGCGCTTGCTGATCGCCTCCGAGTTCGCCTCGGCCCACGGAAGGAAGGTCACGGCAATCTCATCCCGAAAGAGGGGCAAGAGCGTCGGCGATAGATCCGCTAGGCTAGCAAATGGGCTACCGGGGGTCGGCGCTTCCATAAATTCGCACCACGCCGTGATGAAGGGCGCTCGGTCACGCAGCCAGGTCCCATTGGTGGGATCAAGGAGCACTTGCTGCAGCTGGCCGGCAAGGGCGAAGTCCGCCGGGGAGGGGCGGCCGCCAAAAATGAACAAGTGCTGTTCGAGGTGCGCGTTCAGCAATTCGCAAAACCGGTAAAAGGAGCCTGTTATGAGCGCGGCGTTCTCATCTGTGGCCCCTACAAGCGCCAGGCGCTCGGTCATCCGTGCGATCACGGAGTCCTTTGCCTCTTTCTTCTTGGCGGGTTGTTTTCCCGATAGAAGCTGTTCCAGGACGCGTGTCGCTGCGGCGTCTTTGTCCGGGCTCTGGCCCCAGCGGCCAAGGAACATTGCCTTGTTCAACCACTCATCGGCATAGTCTTCAAGAATGTAGGACAATGCCTGACAAGCCGGATCGTCAGGCATCGCTGACGGCTCTCCAACCTTCTTTTCCAATGTGGCCAGCATATTGGTGGAATCCTGGCTCGCCTTGCCGTCTGGACCAATCAGCAGGGGCACAGCAGGCAGAACAGCATGGCGGTTGAACTCGTCTTCGGTGGCCGCTGAGCGCTGCACCCAATCGAAATCCGCCCCTTTATAGCGCAGGAAGGAACGCACCTTCAGGGAGTAGGGCGAGGTCTCCGCACCAAACAGTCGATAATCGGCCATAGTCCCGAACCCTTAATATCCGTTGCGAACTTGAACGGTGCTCCCTATGCCAGACCGGTGCCAAAGCCAAGTCCCCTTTGCTTTGGTGGCGCAGCGCCGTTAACCTTACACAGCAAAAGCGGAGAAGCGATTCATGCGAGTTATGCATGTTATGGCCGGTGCAACGGAAGGCGGCGCCGAGAATATTATGCTGGAATCCGTGCTCGCTCTGGCGGAGGCTGGCCTATCGCAATATGTCGTGACACGCCCGCAGAATAAGTTCCGCCTCGACAGTTTCGCCAATGCCGGCATTGGCTATGCGACCTGTAGCTTCAATCGGACGGCCCCGTTTTCAACGCGCCGGAAAATCAATGAAGCAATCGCCCGATTCAAGCCAGATATCATCGAATATTGGATGGGCCGGGCAGGTCAGTTTGCCCCAGCCAAGCATCGCAGCCGCTCCATCGGCTGGTATGGGGGCTATTACAAGCTGGAACGCTTCAAGAATTGCGACTGGCATATCGGACTGACCAAGGATCTGCTGCGGCATATCCGAGAGCAGGGGGTGCCCGAGGACAATTCGTTCATCGTGCACACCTATGCCGATTTCGAGGATACAGCACCGATCGACCGCGCAACGCTGAACACGCCGCCGAATGCACCCGTCGCCCTGGCGCTGGCACGGCTTCACGACAAGAAGGGCCTCGACACGCTGCTCGATGCGGCAAAACAGGTGGACGGTCTCTATATCTGGATTGCCGGAGATGGCCCACTGGAAGCCGCGCTGAAAGCTCAGTGCACAGCGCTCGGCTTAGATGAGCGTGTGCGGTTTCTCGGTTGGCGGAACGATCGCGGCGCATTGCTCGCCGCGTGTGACCTGGTCGCCTTTCCATCCCGGTACGAACCATTTGGCACCGTTACGGTCGACGCCTGGGCGGCCGGCAAGCCGCTGGTCGCAGCCGATGCGGTCGGACCTGCAGCCTATGTCGAGGATGGTGTGTCCGGACTGATGATTCCGAAGAATGATGATGAAGCGCTCGCAAACGCCATGCGCCGGGTGATCGAGGAGGACGGGTTGGCAGAAACGCTCATCGCCGGTGGCCGCGCGGCTTATGATGCACAATTCACCAAGACGGCGTTCCAACGGGATTCCCTCGCCGTCTATGAAAAGATCATCGCGGCGCAAACACAGTGACGCCTTGGCAAACTGCGCCGGGCCGCGTTATTCCCCTTTCCAAGAACTGAAACTTATAGGGTCGTCACCATGGCCGGACACAGTAAATGGGCAAATATCCAGCACCGCAAAGGGGCTCAGGACAAGAAGCGGTCGGCGCTCTTCTCGCGTTTGTCCAAGGAAATCACAATCGCCTCGAAAATGGGGGGTCCGGACCCGGATGGAAATCCGCGCCTGCGTCTCGCGATCCAGAACGCCAAGGGCCAGTCTATGCCCAAGGACAATATCCAGCGGGCCATCGACAAGGGGCAGGGCGGCGCTGGCGAGGACTATGAAGAGATTCGCTATGAGGGCTTCGGCCCTGGAGGGGTTGGGATTATCGTCGAAGCCTCGACCGATAATCGCAACCGCGCAGCCTCCGAGATCCGATCAACCTTTTCCAAGAATGGCGGCAATCTCGGCGAGACGGGCTCGGTCTCTTTCGGCTTCGATCAGGTTGGCGAGATCATCTATCCACCGGAGGCGGGCGATGCCGATGCCATTATGGAAGCGGCCATCGAGGCTGGAGCTGACGATGTCGAGAGCGATGACGACGCCCATTATGTCTATACGGCGCGGGAAGATCTGCAGACCGTTGCCGATGCGCTGACCGCGCACTTTGGCGAAGATATGCCGGCAAAGTCGGCGAAGCTGATCTGGAAGCCTCAGAACACGGTACCGATTGAGGGCGACCCGGCCTCGACCCTTATGAAGCTGCTCGACGTCCTCGACGATCTCGATGACGTCCAGAATGTCTATGACAATTCAGAGCTCTCCGACGCTGAGATGGAACGCCTCGCGGCGGAGTAGGGAAACAGATGCGCCTGACGGTTCTCGGAAGTGTCAATGATCCGGGGACACCCGGCAAAACAGGCGACGACCGGTTTGGCCATGATGAGAGTGCTGGCCGCGCCTGGGTGCTGGACGGTGCCACCGATGTCAGCCCGCTAAAGCCGTTTCCCAATCATGAGAGCGGAGCGGCCTGGTACGCCGAGACGCTCAGCTCCTGGCTCACCGCACATTCGCCAGAAGGCATGCCCGATGCGAGGTATTGGACAACCGCAATAGAAGCCATGCGCGACGCGGCGGATACCACGAGTGAGATTCCGTTGCACTGTCTGCCAAAGGACACCTCTCCCATTGCAGCGCTGATGGCGGCGCATTTGGTTGATGGGCGGATCCATTTCAGTTGGCTCGGCGACAGTATGGCCTTGGTGAAAGAGACGTCCGGCGATGTATATGTGGTCGGAACGGAAGAGAAAGCCGATGCGGAGACGGACGACGCAAAACGCCTGATGGCTCTGTCCGAGGAGGCGCGTATGCGGGAGCTGCGCAATCAACGCGCCGCGCAAAACACACACAGGTTCTGGGTCTTTGGGCTGGATGCAAGCGCCGCCGATCATGTGAAAACGAAAGACATCCGCGCGGAGCCCGGGCTTGAAATCCTCTTGATGACCGATGGCCTCTTTCGGCTCATCTCACCCTATAAGACGTACACGCCCCGTCAGATGTTCGATGCGCTTCAGACATCGGGGCTCGACGGGCTGATCAACACGCTACGGGACTATGAGGCCAAACCCGGCGGCACCACACGGATCAAACAGCGCGACGATTCCTGCGGTGTCTGGCTGCGGGTTGGCGCTTAGCCACGGGGGGTGAGGTCCGGTTTGGTGACGGGCGGACCAGGACGTAGGAGTCCGTTGTGAAGCGAATGTAAGTCGTTCGCCGTCGATACCTTCACTCATCAACAGTCAGCTGCACGCGATCGATTGCAGCAGTGAGGAGGCGCTCTCGAAGAGCTGCATCGTTCACGGCGCGGGCCAATGCAATCGCCCCCACCAATTGGCTCAAAAGGCCGATTGCCTGGGTTTGATCTCCGTCAAACACTCCTTCAGCAAGTCTCGTCGAAGCGCGATCTAAACCCTTTGACAAAGCTGATTTCCAATCGTCACCGCCGCGGGCGATTTCGGCGCTGAGCGTGGGCATCGGACAGCCAATTTCGGGCTCTGATACATGCGTCGCATCAAGATACTGATCCAGATACGCTAACGCTTGAGTGCGAGAGCCAGATTTGTCGTCATCGAACCAGTTTAGACCAGCCTTAAAAGCTTCCGCGATGGCTTCCGCCACTAGTTCTTCTTTGGATTCAAAGTGGCGGTAGAAGCCTCCATGAGTCAATCCGGCGCGATCCATGATCTGAGAAACACTCGTTCCTTCTATTCCATGAATACGAATGAGGTGAGCGGCGGCTTCCAAGATTTTGATCCGGCTCTCTGCTTTCTCTTCCGTTGATCTTCTAGGCAAGAAAAACCTCCTTAAG
>JBCBUY010000036.1:0-27096 GCA_039817885.1 Pseudomonadota bacterium
TCGAGCTGCAAACAGTTCATATAGGCTTACTCGAGATAATCGCCGACACAATTCGATTTGGTTATCGCCCTCGCATCGAAGACAACAGTGGAAAAGAAACATCCGCCGAATTGTGTCGGCGATTATCTCGAGTAAGCCTATATGAACTGTTTGCAGCTCGATCTTAGAAACCGAATTTCCAGTCAATAAAATTGAATTAGTTCTCGTCCGTTCGGAGAGCGAGATGAGATCCCCTAGATGGGTGAGAAGCAGTTCTATGTTTGCTCCTTCGTTCACATCGGCCTTCAAAAACTCGATAATCGCTTTGGATGTGGCGTCCTCATTGAACTTGTCATTGAGCGCCAAAGATATCACGCGATCGGTAAGTGGCCCCATAAGTGGAATGTTGGCCCTAAAACTGGCTCCAGCTCCTAGCAGCCAAGTCTGCTTTGGGCAGTTCAAGTGTTTTTCAAATTGTTCTGCTATATCTGAATTCTCGATCTCTTTGGTTCCTTGCAGCGAATGAAATACTTAGGCTCTTTATTTCACATTTTGAGATTCGCCGATAGGTAGAATTCAGAGCTGACTATTCTCGGCTTTAGGATTGTCGGCGATCTGTAATACCCTTAGCTTTCGTCCGCTTCTGGGATTTCTGAGGCGAAGTTGATGTAAGCAGCTATCGCTGACGACTGCTTTATATAGCGCCTTTCCGAAGATGCCGAGCGTTTTTGTACCACAAAGTATTTTTTGTGGTATAAGGGGGTATGGAATCACTCCCTCTTACACTTCAAACACTTTATCAGGACCTCCTTCAAGCGCACCTCGACCGGCCGATCGCAGATATGGCTGGCGCACCACATGTGCGTGAAACGGGCGGCAAGAAATGGTGGTATGTTACAGTACGAGGGCCTGGCGGTGACCACCAGCAGCGCTTCATTGGTGCGGACACAGAGGACGTGCGCAAGCGGATTGAGCGTTGGAAGTCTGTCGCTCAAGACGAGCGCGCGTTCCGTGCAAACGCCTCAGAAAAAGCAAGTGCCTTGCGCGCTGCGCGGCTTCCGGCCCTCGACATGCAAACCGGCAAAACACTCCGAGCTTTGGCGCTTGCTGGGACATTTCGATTGGGAGGTGTCCTCGTTGGCACCCACGCCTTCCGCCTCTACGATTTTGAGCTCGGCTTGAGGCTGGCCTCGGGGGCGATTGCGATCACGGCAGATGTGGATGTCGCATCCTTCCAGAAGCTTTCTCTGGTCGTCGAAGATCAAACCGAACCCGAGCTTCCCGAGGTCTTAGATGCGCTCGGTCTTTCCCCTATTGAAAGCCTACATCGAGGCAAGCCTGTGCGCTGGCGACTGCCCGGATCTGACTTCGTCCTCGATTTTCTAGCTCCCTCATTTGAGGAGAACGAGTCGCCTCAGAAACTTAATGCGCTTGGAGTCTGGGCGCAGGGTTTGCACTTTCTGAACTTCCTTATTCGCGATCCTATTCCGGCGGTCGCACTGTACCGCGAAGGTGTCCTTCTTCAAATCCCGGCTCCGGAGCGTTACGCCATTCACAAGTTGATTGTTTCGAGCCGACGCAGGGGACCTGGCCGCGCCAAAGCAACCAAGGATCTGACGCAAGCGCGCTTGTTGATCGAGGCTCTTTCGGAACAGAGACCTGCTGAGCTTAAGGTCGCTTATAAGGAGGCTCGAGACACCGGCCCAGCCTGGCGGGAGGCGCTTGATGTCGCATTAAAGCGAGATGCAGAAATCGCAAGTACGCTTGATGCCCTCGGTTAGGCGTCGTCACGCCCTGTAAGGATAGCCTTTTGGGGCCCGGAAAGCCAATCTCTCAGTTATGCCGTAGAGGCTTTGTTTTCCTATTCACACCTGATGCTAGGTGTGTAGACGGAATTAAGATCAATAAAAACAATGTGTTAAATATGCCAGCAATTGCCAGTATTGATGCTGGCAATTGCTGGCATTCCAACCATTTCAAGGAAGTAGCTTTTGGTGAAGATTAAAGACTCATCCCGATATCTGGTATGGCGATTTCGTTTGCCATTTCGTGATCTTCCTGAGCCTGGTCCTGATCCGCTTCCAGATCTCGCTCTTCTGCAAGATCGATGGCCGTCAATTGGACACCGCTTTCGCGCTCCAAAGTATCCTTCAACAGGCTCGTGTCTTCGGTGACAATAGTGACGCCGTCTCGCGCTCTGGAAAGCGCGACATAGAACGCTTTTTCGGTCGTCATTTGCGGATTATGCGCATCCATAACGACAATCAATTGGTCCGTCGTCCGTCCCTGCATGGCGTGCAGAGTACTCACCCACCCATGGTCCATATGCTGAACCGCGGGATCATCACGCGCCACTTTGAAGCGCACGCCATCTTCATTCTGAAAGCTAATCGATCGACCGCTGATATGTTCCACTTTCGCCATTTCAGAGTTCAGGAAACGTCTCGTTTCATCGTTTCTTGTCCACCGAACTTGGTCACCAGCAGCAAGTTCCAAGGACCTTGAATCAAAAACTTCCACCCCGCGCGAAAGCTCGTTCTTTGGATTCCATTCAACCGCCCGTTTGCCGTCAAAAAGTTCGATCGAGCCATTCTCAGAAGCCGTGCTTTGGACAGTGAGGCGTGCGCCGCGCTCCACTCCAAGCGCCTCCTCACCACTGTTGAACAGAACAGTCTGGCCCTTTCGATAGTTGGCGGGGTCACGCATTTGAGCCCGTGTCAGGCGCGCCGAAGTCAACGTATTGACCATCGCCGTAGGGCCAAGAAGCGCTCCTTCTTCTTTCAATTCGCCGCGGAGATGGGCGGTGATCTCGCGGCGCATGGTATGGGTCTGTGCCACAATCGTTGTGCGCCGCCGCTCGTCGCCTGCGAGGTTAAGCCAAGCGTCTGCCGCTGTGGCCGCCCGGTCTTGACCTGGGGTTTCTATGACCGAGCTGCGGGTCTTCTCAAAAGCCCGCCCCAACTCTCCGGCGGCGATCGCTTGGATAGACTCCAACTGATTGGGGTCACGCTGGCGGCGGATCTCCGTCATGGCGACCGTGCCCATTCCAGATCTTTGAAGCTGGTCGAAGGGAGTTCCGGCCTCTACAGCATCGAGCTGTTTGACATCACCCACCAAAGCTAAACGCGGCGCGTTCGCAGCATTGGCCAAGTTTATTAGCTCTCGCATCTGCCAGGTCGAAATCATGCTCGCCTCGTCGACGATAAGCACGGTTTTGGAGAAATCCGGTGCGTTTGCCTTATCAAAAACGGTGAGAAATCGCTGGATCGTCATGGTGTTTGGCACGGCGTCCGAGAGTTGCTGAGCAGCTGATGCCGATGGAGCGAGACCAAGTGTTCTCAGCCCCTTCTCTTCAACGATGTAGTTTGCCGCTTTGAGCATGGTGGTTTTGCCCGTTCCGGCATAACCTTGAATGCCCACTGTCCGATCAGCGCTTGCCAAGAGATGCGTGACAGCATGTTTCTGTTCTGTCGACAGCCGAGAGGTCTTCAGGGTGGCTGCGACCTCTCTCGGCAACGCGATCGGATCAATTGCCGCATGCCCTCCTTGCATCGCCGCAATAGTCTCCTGTTCAGTACGCACCATCAAAGGGGTCGTTAGCCGTGCTTCACCATCAATGGTACGGGCGAAGAGACGTCCTGACTGAATAGCGTGATCTACGGCTTTAATCATTGTCGAAGCCGAATGATGTCCGACCCCAGCAGCTATCGCACCCCGCAAGAGCGTCATGTGGGTGAATGTTGCGTCGCGCTCGGTCAGATGGGCAAGGGCTTTGTCCAAGATAGCCGAAGGCGACGGTGCAGGATGTCTATCTCTTTCCTGTTGCATCTGATCTGGAAGGGTTTCCAGAGGGTGGCCCGCCTCACGCGCGCGTGTCCGCCAGAGCTCGGAAAGGTCGATCCGATCCACCTCTTGCTTTGCTGATCGCGTGATCAGTGCAGCACGTGCCGCAGCTTCCGCGCCCACCTCGTCTCGCCCCTCAAGAGCTGCTCGGATCTCAGCAGCGCGCGTTGAGAAAGTCTGAATCAGATCTTTGGGCATGCCGACAATTTCGAACCTGCCATCTGCATGGGTTCGCTCGATTTCGTACCCAACTTTCTTCAGGCCCGCGGCAAGTTCTGCGCGGTAAATCGCGCCGGCAAGCATTTTATGTTCGAACAAGGCGGGCGAATGAATTGATCGCCATTTGCGGTCCTGGCCCTGGACCATGTTTGCGAGCACTGCATGGGTATGGGTCTGTGGATCCAAGGCGCGGCTGACATCATGACGAAACAGCGCTGCAACCATCTTCTGTTCGCCAACCACCTGTTGGGTGCGCGTTTCGCGATCGAAAACACGTGTCTGGAGCGCATGAGCTTCGATATATTTCAGCGCAGTATGAACAGCCGCGTCGTGGGCGTTTCCGGCGGCTTTATCCCCAAGCGCCTCGATCGCGATCGAAACCGATTTCGGGGCCGAAAAGGTCAGATCATAGCCCGGCTTGTGATGACGCTCGCCATCTACTGTTCGGCCGAGTAGCGGTCCGTCAGGCACTTGACCTAACATGATACTGGAAAACGCATCCGACGAAACGGCTCCTTGGAGCCCTAATTCGCTTGCACCTTTGCCGAACCAGTGGGACTGCGGAACAAGATGTTCTCCTCGGGCGTCCGCATAGTAATTGTCCTTCGCGTAGTAACCTGCCGAGCCCGAAGACACCGAACCGATTGAGAGCACGGTTTATATTTCCATTTCGGGGTCTTGCTGAATCGACGAGGGGCCAAGCGTGTCCTCTATTTGACGCTTGAATCTCTTTTGTCTGCGATAATCGCTTGGGCCCGAGGTGCAGCCGAACTCACCATCGTCATCTACCTCTTTGAGACGCCGCTCCGTTCGTTCAGCGAGGTCTTCGAGTGCACCCATGCGAGCTGAAAAGCGAGCCATCCTTTTTTCCGCGGTGTCCTTAACCTCCTTGAGAACTTTGAGCAGCTTTTGGGATTCATCGAGATTGCTCAAGGTAACGCGCTCTGTGCAGGACGCTTGAAACAGTATCCGCTTGAAAAACGCGGCCAATGCGATGACGGCAGATAATACGCATATAACGATGCTGATGAATTTTAGTTCAGCCCAGAAATTCCGCGCAACGTCTTGGTAGTAGAGATTATGAAGAACCTCAGCGTTGGTCATACCGGCTTCGGTGTAAGGCGGGCGCAGGATCGGCGCGCCGTCCCGGGCGGTCCCTAGCCAGTCGCGAGCATCTACGAGGCTATAAGACAAACTAATATGCACATCTGTCCAACCGATGCCGACAAACGCACGGACCACAAACAAAAGTGCGATCCCCAGCAATCCTAGGGCTGTCCACTTCAAAATCGGGATGAATGGATCAAGGTCTTTATATCTCATCTCGCATGTCTCCCGTTCCTCGAAGGCTCGCAACGAAGGTTGTTACGTCTGAGGCGATTATGGTCAGCTTGTCTGACTGCCCCCGCTCGGCCATCAGCGTTTCGAGAATTTTGCGTGTCACAAGCGCGTTGGCGAGCGTGAGCCGATGAACCTGCGAGCGAATAGCCGGATCGATAAGATCGCCTTCTGCGGCACTGACCAACAGATCACGTGCCCATGTTTGTAGCGGTAGACCGAGACGTTTCAGCGCCCGATCGATCATGGACTTTTCATGAGCTCGCAGGCGAATAGTGAGTTGTTTATCCGGACGATTCATGACCGCTCACCCTCAATGATAGAGCCATAGCGCTGCGTCGGTAGGCCTGCGATATAGTCGTGAATGTGGGTGCTATTCCAACGTACAGCATGTTCACTGAGCGCCACGGGTGGCGGGAATTTTCCGGCCTTCACACGCCGCCAAAGCGTCGTGCGACTCTTATATCCTGTGAGGGCTAGGACCTCCGGTGTGGTAAGTAGACGAGTTTCTGTATTCATTGGTTATCTCCTGTGTTGGATGGAGACAGCCTCGGGAAAATATCTGGGTATGATCTAGGGAAATCTGCCAGTATTTGCTGGCAAATCCGGGTATGCGCTAAGTATTCGAGAGTTCACTATGTTAGTTTAAGAGTCTTGGGGTCAATTTGCGCCAAGCGCATTTTGATTGGCGGGTAAGTTCCAAGCGCAATTTTCTTCACCGCATCAACGCAACGTCCAGCTCTCGCTGCGACATGTTCATAGATCGCTTCTTTGCTGTTGAAATCTTGAAACTCAATCGTGCGGAGAATGCTCATAACTCGGAACGCTGCCTCTACCGCCCGGGCGGAGCCAGGTGTTGTCTTCACAAGGTCGAAACAGACCAAACGCACAGTCTCAAAGTCTCTTTCGCTGGCTCCGCTCCACAACCAGTCGCTCGTTAAAGGTGTCGGCCGTTTTGGTGTCGGCGCGTACGCATCGAAGCAGAGCTGCGACTGAAAGACTGGAGCCGGCATGGTGGGTACACTTGGAGTGGACGCAGGCCCGCTAGCCTTTGATGAATCAGCTGATTGACTAACCGGGGCGAGTGGTTCGAAGAAGCTGTACTGGCCCTCATTGTCCACAAAAACCTTTGAGGATGTGAAGAACCGACGCAGCGCATCCACGCCGCCGGTTTGCTTTCGGGTGAAGTCAATAACCAGAAGTGAGAATAGCAGAAATGGAACGGCTAACGGCTCAGCACCCGCCACTATCCAAATCGCCAAGGCGCAGGCAGCAAGCGCGCTAGCGACATAGAGCATTGTCGCCTGATCAAGTCGCGTGTTGCATAGTTGAGCAATCAATGCATTCCCTTTCGAATTAGAATAGTACCACAAGGAACAACACGCAGCTGCCTATGACTCTTATTGGGCGAGTCTAGCGATATTTGTTCGCCTATTTGGTTTTGCACGAACTCAAGCTAGTTGCTCAGCTCACCAGGAAACGTTTCTTGGAGCCGCCTCTTTAAAAAGCCAATAGCTAACCTCTCCGATACAGCAAGGGACGCATCCGCTCTTTGCCCTTGCCATATCGAAGAGGTGAGCTTGGTGGCGATCCGGCGAGGCGGCTCCGGGAAACGTCTTCCTCACCTTGGCACTAACTTTTGCCAGGCACGTGAGAAGTCTAGAGGTCCGATATTTCTCAACTTTTCCAATGATTTGGAGACTCTTCGTGAGTCAAAGATCAATAATTTCAGTTTGGACCGTCAAAGCTCGCGACACCTTCGTGGCACCCCTGATATCGACAAGATTTGAGCCCTCAGCACAGCAATCTGGTTGGCGTTAAAACGTTGTGAAAAGCGCTCAGTTGTTACCCAGAACGGAAGCCCCTGACCTGTCTGAGGTTGGGAACACCTACGGCAAGAAAGTACTTGTTACTAACATCGAGGCAAACGGTATATTCAGGATCCGTGGTGGGTCGGGCTTCACCCAAGCGTGATATTCGAAAGATAACTCGCCCACTCCTCTAACGCCGCAGCTTTCTCTTTCTCATACGAATATCGGTCATAATGCCGTGCGCGTGTCGACCTGGCCACCGAATGGTTGAGCAGGCGATCAACGACATGGTCAGGGATGCCAATCTCAGCCATCCGCGTTGTCATGGTTCTACGTAGATCATGATAGGTCCAGTCATCAAAGCCCGCTTCTTTATCGAGAACGCGTTTCACTTTAGAGAACCCTGAGACCGGAGCATGCCCACCATCTGAACTGAAAATAAATGGCCGAGAGTTCCGAGTTTGCACAATTCGCAGCGCAGGCTCCGATAGGGGCACGTCGTGCTGACGGTTGCTTTTTGCGACGTCAGCCGGGATCGTCCAAATACCATCTCGGACGTCAATGTCTCGCATCAATGACGTTTCCGTTCGCCGCTGACCAAGCAAGATGAGCATACGGACGAGATCACGAGCGGCTGGATGAACGAAATCAGTAGCCAGCCAAATTGCAGCAAGTTCTTTGTCCCTAAGAATGCGGTCACGAGGCTTGGTTCGCTGAACGTCGGCCCAGACAACCGTGGCGGGGTTGTGACGCGCCCAGTCTCGGCGCTCGGCCCATGTGAAGATCGCACGTAAGATGCTAAAGACGTTCTCACCAACAGATGGGCCCTTTTTATCTAGCTGACGTAATAGATCATAGAGGTCTGCTTTTCGGATCTGATCCGTCCGTTTATCGCCGAGTGACGGGAGAACATGCAGCTCCATCTGACGTTGCTGAAGGTGCCACGTCCTTCGTCCACGTTCCTGCTGCCAATCGATGTATCGATCAACTACATCTGCGAATGTCAGCTCCGAGGTTGGAAAGCCACGCTCCTGAATGTCACGGTATCGCTCGCGCGCATCTACGAGAGAGACACCGGGCCAGGCACCTATCTTTTCTCGAACACGCTTACCGTCTGGTTTGGTAAAGATACCATAGAAGCTTTTTCGGCCCCGCGGAGTGACGCGAAGGCGGAGGCCGGGGCATTCCGGGTCGGACAGCTCTACTCGTTCGTTCACAGACATTTTCTCGATGCCCTTAGGCGTTAAACGCTTGACCATAACCCTTCCTATATTGAGTTCTCGAGCGTTCGTTGTAAGTCAATTCAGTGGGTCCAAATTGGCTCTCGATTCCCGAAAACGGCTTTCATTTTCTAGGCCTCAACCTACCCAGTCTTGAGAAAAAAGGGTTCCGAAAGGCCAAATTGGGGTTCTTTTTGCGAGACACTCTCACAAAACAAAATGCATCAATATGCTATCAAATAACTGAATTTATTGAAGTAAAATATTCTGAGCGGAACGCAATGGAACACCATCAATCCGTTAAACGAACATTGCCAAGGTTGGGGTCGTGAGTTCGAATCTCATCGCCCGCTCCAAATTATACTTCAATTACAGCGCGTTGATCCGCAATCGCAATCAGCATACTGATCTAATTTTCCAGTCTCTGGCAACCAAGTGGCAGCGAATTCTCCCAATCACGTTGCCGGCATTCCCGAAAATATGCATTAGAAACAGTCCAATAAGTCAGAGGAACCTTACCTAAACCAGGTTGGGGTCGCAGACGATTTGGCCACTGTTCATGCATCAAACAACGGCCCGTTATTTGATGGATTGGATCGGCCAGCTCCGTCCTTGGCAAGGGACAGCGTTCGCGCAAATCTTCCAATTTAAGGGAGCACAACGTCGCTCACGGTAGCTTAGCGTCGCGCTATGGAGCATAGCGACGTTGCCCATTCTTCCTGACCTGATACAGTGGCATTGCGAGCATTGTCGAGCAGCTTGAACGGTCTGAAGTGAAAGAACGTAAATCTGGGAACCTTCTAATCTAAGACGATTTCGGCGTTCCAATGGAGACCGCGCCGCAGACTTTGTTTCGTTGGCGGGAGAGATGACGGGTGAGCCTCGCGTGCAAGTCTCGGTCGATCTTGTAGAATGAGATAATTGTGATGCTCATCAATAGGCAAAGCAACGGCACGCCAATGGATATTGCCGGAAGCGCTTGGGTCGTGGCTGCATCTATCGCCCGGGCGGCCTTGTAGCCGATTAAGTCGAGGGAAAAGCCAAGGACGGCGATGCCAAGCGCCGAACCCGCCTTCAATACTAACTGGTTTATTCCATAAATCATTGCCTCTTCGCGCACGCCGGTGTGCCACTCTCCGACTTCAACGGTGTCCGGCAACATGGACCAGAAGGTCACAACATAAGCGGCATGACCGAAGCCCGAAAAACCGATCAAGAATAGAAAGATGGGCGCTGTCTGCGGTGGGAAGGACAGAAGAACAAGCTGACAAAAGAGCACGATCACTGATCCGCTAAGCCAGGCCGTCCGTTTCTCGACATATTTTGAGATCAAGCCCCAGACAGGCACCGACGCGGCGATACTCGCCATAAGAATTGACAATGGCAAAGTGATTGAGAGGTCGACCGGCAAAACTCTCTCAACATAGTAGATGATGGCTTTGGCAAAGATCGCGGCCCCCATGCCAGCTGTAAAAATAGCCGACAGTAAAATCATCAGTGGACGGTTCTTCAAAATCTGCTCTACCAGCGCGCCGGGCGAGAACCGGGTTGGTGCTTCGCTAACGATCCGCTCTTTTGTCGACATAAACGAAAGGGCGATTGCGGCTGTCCCAACTGAGGCATAGATTATGCTCGTTAGGAAAATACCGTGCAGACGATCCCCCGGGGCCAAAAGGTCAGCGATTGGCAGCATCGACACAGCGACGGCAAGGCCACCCAATGTGGCGAAGCTCATTCGAAACGCTGTTAGCACACCGCGTTCGCCGCTGTTGGTTGAGAGGTTTGCCGTCAGAGCGGAATAAGGAACGGACACCACTGTGAATAGTGTTCGGAAAATCAAGTGACCGACGAAACTTGCGAGTACAACGGTGTTAGGAAAGAGAAGTGGGGCGGCAAAGAGACCGATAAAGCTAAGACCGAGCGGAACACAACCAAATAGAAGATAGGGTCTTAGGCGCCCCCATCGCGAACGTGTCCGACCCGCCATTACGCCCATCAAAGGATCGGTGATCGCATCCCATACCAGCGGCGCAGCAAACAAAAGTCCCGCGATCGCCGGGCGGATGCCGAGTACGTCGGTATAATAGTACAGAAGAAACAGATTGAGCCCGGTGTAAAACCCATTGAGCCCAAAATCACCAATCCCAAAGCCGAGGCGCACTCTAATCGATAGTTTCGAAGCGTGGGCGGCATCGGCCTGCGTCTGAATGTATCGAGACGATGTCAAAGCTGCACAAACGCATCGCTGATTTCTGCCGCGCGCGCCTTGAATTGACCGAACGTGTCTGCTTCGGTGGCGCACACCAAATAGCCACCGCCTCTGGCGATTACCTGTTCTATATGAGGCCACATAACATCCGGCGTCTGAGCCTGACGCCAATACTCTGCAATCGCCGGATCCATATGCGATTGGCCACCAAACCGCTCCGGACGTGCCCGAGCACCATCCCATATGTTGGTATTAAGAAGGCCCGGACAGAGAATGGTTGCGCCGATCCCCTCGCGGCCAACCTCTGCGCGGATCGCTTCGGCAACAGCGAATGTGCCGTGCTTGGTCACAGCGTACAGGGGAAACTGACCTTCAGGTGCCACCAGGGACGCGGAGGACGCTGTAAACCCGATATGCGCCGGAGCCTCTTCGGGTTTCATGAGTGGGCGGAAGGCTTGCACGGTCCAAATCGGACTGACGATGTTCACTGCCACGCCCCATTCGATCGCATTGCGTGGTCCATTGGCCAGGGGGGCGCCAACACCGACACCCGCATTCGCCCAAAGCAGCGACACAGCCTCTCCGCGTTTAGAGAGCTGTTCAGCGCCTGCAAGGCATTGATCAAGATCGCTGACATCAAAGACAAGAGGGAAAGCCTCGCCACCGATGTCTTCCACGACCGCCTTTGCAGCATCCTCTCTTATGTCCTGCACACAGACCATCATGCCAAGCCCGGCGAATTTGGTTGCGAGCATGCGCCCAATGCCGTCACCAGCGCCGGTAACAACGGCGAGGCGTCCTTTGTATTCTGAGAGTAGATTTGTCATGGGTAAGGCCCTACTCGGTCGCCGCAAGTGTGTTGGCATCAATCAAGCGCCTGAACCAGCGTGCGCTTTCTTTCGGTGTGCGCTCCAGGGTTTCGAAATCCACATGGATAAGCCCGAAGCGAGGCCTATAACCCTCGGCCCATTCAAAATTATCCAGAAGGGACCAGGCGAAATAGCCAGAAATGTTCACGCCGTCCTGGAGCGCCCGATCAAGCGCACGTAGATAGTCTTGGAAAAAGGCGATCCGCTCGGGGTCTTGGATGGTCTTCTGGCCGTTCGTCATTTCCACTTGATCTTCATACGCGACGCCATTTTCCGTGACGATTATGGGCACAGCGTATTCGTCGTGAAGTCGTTTGAGGGAAAGGTAGAAACCCTCTGGGTCGACGCGCCAGCCCATGGCCGTCAGATTTTCGGACCCGTCACCTGTCTCCTCAACCGGGCAAGCTCCGAGCGGCGCGGATGGATCGGCGGCGATCTTTCGGCGGCTATAGAAATTGACCCCGAGAAAGTCCGTCCTCTGAGATATGGTTTTCACCGCACGCTCATCGATAGAAACGCCGAAACCCTCCATCAGTGTTCGAACAGGGAGTGGATACGAGCCTTTGAGAATTGGATCGAGGTGGGCTTTGTTATAAAGTGCATCGACAGTTTCTGCTGCGGTAGCGTCTTCACCACTGCCGCTCTCACCTTCAAACAGGCCCATATTGATCACGATGCCGATCCGCCCATCCGGCACGGTGTTGCGAAACACCTCAACCGCTCGTCCGTGGGCGAGGTTCTGATGATGGATGCACTTTAGATAGGCGGCAGGATCCTGAAGCCCGGGGGCGTGTAGGCCGAGGACATGCCCAGCGCTTGCAAACACGTTTGGTTCATTCAGCGTGAACCAGGTTTTTATGCGGTCACCATAGGCTCGTGTTGCAAGCTCGGTGTAGTCCGCAAACCAGTCTGCGATCTCAGCGCTCGCCCATCCGCCTTTGTCTTGAAGCGCTTGTGGCAGATCCCAGTGGAACAGTGTGGGACATGGTTCGATACCGGCCTCTAACAGGGCATCTATCAAACGGTTGTAAAAGTCGATCCCATCGGGGTTTGACGCCCCCACACCGTTCGGCAGCAGACGCGTCCATGCGAGCGAAAAGCGATAGGCTTTGAGACCAATCTCTTTCATCAGAGCAACATCTGTCTCAAATAGACTGTAGTGATCGCAGGCGCGCCGGGCGTGATCGCCGCCCTCAATCACACCAGGCCGTTCAACAAATTCATCCCAGATGGATCGTCCTTTGCCGTGAGCATCGTGGGCACCCTCGATCTGATAGGATGCAGTCGCGGCACCCCAGATAAAGTCAGCGGGAAAGGTGATAGCGGGCCGCTTTGGCATGGAGATTCTCCGGGGTCTCAGGTGTTCGGTTTGTTCACAACGCCGTGGGAGATGAGCGAGTCCGCCATGGCGATAATCATCTCCCCGTTCCTACGTGGAGACAGGCCGAGGTGGGTTTTCAGTTTCGAATAATCGACTTCGGAGCGACGCCCGAGAAATGGCGATATTCTCTTCAGCGTGGGGTCAAACAGCGCCCCGATTTTCACAAGACTATCTGGCAGGCCGCCCGTCGGAATTTTCCATCCGCTATCGGAGTATTTGTTCTTTAGGATCGCCGCTATCTCTTTCAGCCAGATGGGTTCGATCGCGCAGACGAACCGCTCCCCGCGCGCATTGTCCGCTGTCATCGCCGCGATATGCGCTGCGGCAACATCACGTACATCAATCAGATTGAACCCAAGCCTGGGACAAGCCGGCATCGCACGTTCCATCAGCAAACGAACAAGATCGGCTGACGCTGAATAATCGGGTGAGAGAATCGGTCCGAGCACACCGCCAGGCAATATCGTCACAAGTTCCGGCCCACCTTTGTCTTTCACGAAATCCCATGCGGCCTGCTCAGCGATTGTTTTGGATTTCTCATAAGGCGTGACATGCTTGTCGGTGATGTCGGTCCAATCCGCTTCGGTGTAGATATGGCCTGCCGATTTGCCGCGATCGGCCATGACTGCCGCCATTGAGCTGGTCATCACAACCCGGCGCACACCCGATGAGCGCGCCGCATTCAACACGCGCAATGTACCATCCCGCGCGGGCTGAACCAGTACATCCGGATCATCTGGTTGCTCGGCTGGAAAGGGAGACGCTACGTGCAGCACATAGGCCGCACCCGTCGTTGCCTCGCGCCACCCAGCGTCATGTTCAAGATCGGCCTCGAAGAATTCGATAGCTGCAGCTGAATCGCCAACGGCCTTTCGGATCTCGTCGACGCGCTCCATCGACCGCAGCGTCCCTCGGACACCGTAACCATTTGAAAGTAATTGCTGAATGCAATGCATTGCAATGAAGCCGCTGGCACCGGTAACCAACACTATTGGTGCGCTAGACGATGTCATGACGGTTCCCCGAGACTTGGGGTTGCGGCACCATATTCGAGCGGAACGTCGATATCGATGCCGTTAAGCTTGCAGCCCCGGTCGAAATCCAAAACGTGACGGCGACACCATATCTCAGCCACTTCAGGATCTCCGCGTTCGATGGCTTCGACAATCCGTCCGTGAGCGGTGAGAAGACGGTCGCCAATACCAGGATGGTGGACGAGACCATCGACCACATCGAGGAACAGGTCCCGGAATGGTTCTCTGGCTAATTGCAGAGGCGCATGGTTCGACGCTTCGCCAAGTAACCGGTGAAACTCATGGTCAAGATCATCGATTGGGCCGCCCGCGCTCAACCTCGACGCTGTTTGATCCACGTTGCGCCGCAGCTCTGCCTTCTGGTCCTCGGTCGCGCGGCTTGCAGCTGCCCGCGCCATGGCTGGCTCTATGGCGAGGTTGACTTCCCATATTTCCCGCAGCGTCACACCAAAGAGGTGCAGAGCTTTGCTTGTGCGCAAGGCAAGTTGAGCCGGGGTTGGCACTGCGACGACCAGTTTGCGAGGGGAAATACGATGCACATATCCGATGTCTTCCAGCAGTCGGATACTTTCGCGGATCGTGGATCGATTAACGCCAAACCGTGCCGCCAGATCTGCTTCGTTTGGCAAGGGTTCGCCAGCCGTCATTTGGCCATTGGCGATCATCGCTTCGATCTCATTCACGATTAGGCGGTAGATCGGCTGATGCAGCTCAGCATTTTTTGATTGCGGCTCAGTCAAGATGCGACGCCTCCACGCTCTGCAATTTCCAGGATTTCGATGATGTCTTCTGGCCCTTCGATCGGGCGGGGATTGCCAAGAACAACGGGATGCTTTGATCCTATCTCGGCAATTTGTGCGAACTGCGTACGATGTATGCCAACCTCAGACAGGCGGGTCGGCAAGCCGAGCTTGGCAATAAATTGCTTGGTGGCCTCACCGGCTGCCACTCCGGGAGCTCCTAAAGCATTTGCGATCTTTTCCTGGCGGTCGACATTGACCGCTGCATTCCATGTCAGAACAGCTGGCAACAACACGCAGGAGGTGTGACCGTGGGCAACCCCCATGGCCCCAAGGATATAACCAAGACCATGGCTCGCACCATTTGTTACCTGGCCAACGCCAGGCGACACAGACCATACAGCTTGAAATCCGAGCATCCGTGCCGCCGTATTATATGGATCGGATTTTGCTGCTGGCAGCGCTAGCGATAACTGTCGAATGGCCACTGTAAAGCATCCGTCCAGATATGGAAATGTGCTCGCAGAGCAGAGCCCCTCAGCGGCGTGGTCGAGCGACCGGATCGCTGAGCTGAGCCATAGGTCTATGGGTGAGTGAGTCGCAAGTTCTCCATCGAACAGGATGGTTGTCGGGGCAAAGTTGGGTGATCGATACCCCTCTTTCGTCCCAGTGTTTGGATCGGAAAGCCCGGCGATGGTGCCAAATTCTGCGCCCGAAAGCGTGGTCGGGACCGCGATGACGGGGGTTTTCAGTTCGGGAATCGCCCGGGAGGGTTGTTTGTGGATTGAGCTTGCATACTCAACCAAGTGTTCTTCGGAAGACACATCGGCATCCAGGCAAAGTTGGATGACTTTGGTCGCATCAATTTGGCTTCCGCCACCTATCGATACCAACAAATCTGCTTGGGACGTTCGCGCTTGTTTCGCAGCTTCGATCACGCCATTTCTAGGCGAATGGCCACGGATGCCGGTGAACGCCCCTGCAAAAGTCTGTCCCAGCACCTGTTTGATGCTGGCACAGATCCCAGAGGACGAGTCGAGACTTTGCGAGCAAATCAGAAAGACGTTTTGTGCGTTTAAACGCTTGGCTTCGCGAGCGATCTGGTCAGGTGCTTGCTCGCCAAGCACGATCCGCTCAATCTTGGAACACTCATAGGCTCTCGATAGGGTCATTCCCTAATCTCCTCGAGTCTATGATCAACATATCTGCGCAAGGCTTCGCGTGAGAAGACGCTCATATGACCTGGAAAAAATCGCTCCGCATTTGGTGATAGCGTGCTCAATATCTCATCGAGGTCTCGTGCATTGTCGGCGAGATCGCACATGAAGAAATGAAGCGCCGGGCCAGATCCGAAGATTTTGCCGCGGATCTGATCGCCGACGAACGTCGCATCTCCGACATTTACGATAAGCGAGCCAGGCGTGTGACCAGGCAAAACGATTATCTCGCCACCGATGTTACTAATCGTAGACAAATCCAAACGATCATCGACGTAAACGGTCGGGGAAGATGTCCATGTGCCGGGTTCGGCGCTTTGAGAGGCGATGCGGCGCGCTAGCCAGCTGGTTGGGCAAACACCAAGTTCTTCACCTGTTTCGAGTGGAACTTGGTCTCCTCGCCCGGCGATCAACATGGTGTCAAAGCTCTCCTGGAAGAATCTGGCTCCGCCAGCATGGTCGTAATGTCCGTGTGTGAGGATCACAGCATCGAGATCTCGCGGGTCGACCCCCGCGTCCAGAATACGGGCGGCTAGTTTTTCGGCGTTCTCTGGGATGCCGGTATCGATGAGAAGCGCTTCGCGGGGATTTGCGCGATTATAGACGAGATATGAATTCGCGAACTCGATGCGGATTTCTTCGATTGCTATGTCCTGCTTGAGGTCTCCATGTGGCTGTTCGCTTGTAAAACCAACGCAAGCAGCGATCGCGACAAGAACGACGGCAATCGCGGCGATTATGATCGACTTTCTCATCATCCGGAGACCTCTGTCCTCTTTAACGTGACGTTCTTTCGCATCCCGCAAGAGGCTCCTATGGGTCCAGTGATGGATATTCACCTAATCACAATATTATTATTGTCCAGCTATAATTGAATTATAATAGGCTAAAATTCGCATCCAGGGTGATTCAATCTACATATTGACCGACAATAACACTTTAGGAAGTTAGGAGCTGAAGCATGACCACAGATAGAAATACGATCAAACGGAGCATGACGAGCCGCGTATTCGGTGCGGCCGTTCTGACTTCAGCGCTGGGTTTTGGTCTGACAAACTGTTCTTCTTCGGATCTGGCGTCTCGAGATGTGCCTTTTGTGTCAACCGACGTCGCGCCGGATTTTGATGGCACTCTGTTGGCGATTTCCGATGCAGATATGAAGGCGGAAGGGTATGTCACCGGGAAAGTGGGCCGCCCCGCAGGACAACGTGACACGCTTTCCGTATTTCCATTCTTAGGTGCCGACGAAACGGCGAAGGGTGAGATTTTCGCGTCCAATAGTGTGATGGGGTGGCCACAGATCGTCGAACCCTCGCCTGACGGTCGATATGCCTACGTTGTCGAGACGCGCGCGGAGTTCCCCGGCGATGTCGACAAGTATGATGACCTCTATAATCAATCGCCCAGTGGCAGCCGACTGTCGGTGTTCGATATTTCCGATCCTCTCAATCCCGTTCTGGTTATGGAACCTGACGTTGGGATCAGCCCGTTGTCCGTCAGCGTAACCCCGGATGGCAACTATCTTGTCACAACGTCGGAAACCGCAGGCGAGGAGATCGTCATCTACAGACTTGTGGATGGCTTGCCCGCCGATCGCTATAGCTTTGCCTATCCCATTCCACTGCCGGATGTCGGTGCAGCGGGTAGTGGTATTCGTGCGATCGTCTTCCACCCCAGCGGAGCGTATCTCGCCGCCTCCGTCAGTGACCACCAGATCGCCTTTTTGAAGATCGACTACGACGTGGATGGCACGCCGATGAGCGTGACCCAGCACGGGCGGACAATCGATGATTTCCTGACGGACACTGGCACTGCGATCAGTGCCGGCCAATTCTCCAGCAGTGGCGATTATTTCCTGGTGCCAGATGTCGGGTGGGGACACCAGACGGCGCAGCATTTTCTGTTCTCCAAACGCGGGCGGTTGATCTCCGTGGCGTTCGACAAAGCCGGTGAGCATCAAGTCGCGGATGTGGAGCCCGTTGGCTGGAGCCCTGAGGGGTTGTCGCTCTCCCACGACAACACGCTTGTTGCGACGGTAAATATGGAGCGAACCTCTGTTGCGGGAACCTTTCCGGCCGGTGCCGTTGCTCGGCGCACAACCTTTTCTTCACTTTCGCTGATGACCTTTGATGATCAAACAGGCCAGCTTGAAAAAGTAGACGAACAGAGGTTCCGCGGCATTCTGCCTGAGGATCTAGTCTTCGACAGCGACGATGACATGATCGCGGTTACGATTTATCAACTGATGAAGTTTGAGCCGGATAGCGGCTTTGTAGAATTCTGGGGTGTCGATCGATCAGGATCCCAGCCAAAGCTCGTCCGCACAGGTCAAGCCTTGCCGGTGACCAGAGGCGTCCACGATCTTGCGGTGATCCCTCAATAGAGTAGTGCTGCAGCAGCCCAAGTCAGATCTGGTCGCATTTTAGCTCGCGCTCAAGAAATACAGCAAATAGGCAAACTGCTTTATCGCCAAGAGCAGTCATGGCAATGAAAGGAGGTTGCCGCTTGTCAGCGTGTATAAACGTTGCGAAGTTGACAGAATCCGCCACCCGGGACTTGGCAACGTACTGGCAACGAGTTTTAGAACTGAACGCGCGCTTAAAGGACGATTGGCTACGATAAACAACGATACGTGACGATAAACTACTTTAATATCAGAGATTTCGCCTTTGGGTGAACCCTTGCCAAGGTTGGGGTCGTGAGTTCGAATCTCATCGCCCGCTCCAATGAATTCAACGACTTATCAGTATCGCCATTTTCGGACTGGCAAGGACATCAATGGCTTGTCTTCGGGCGAGCGTAAAAGCTCATTCAAAAATGCATCGATGGCTTTGACTGAGTTCTTTAAGTACGACGGGTCAAACGGCGCATATATCTCCGTAACTGACATACCTTTTTGCTTATGGCCCAACTGCGCGGCCACCTCCCATGCCGGCACACCTGAAGCTCGAAGGTGCCGCGCAATGGTGTGCCGTAACGAGTAGGGATTCACCTTCATATCGAACCGACATGTCCAGCCTCCATCATATAGGCCCCTCATTTGGATCTTCTATAATAAGATTTCTGGCACAGGCGGGCACAGACTTCACGCCAGCGGCTTCGGCTTCGGCTTCTGCGAGCCGCGAAGGTGCTTCGCCGAGATGCACGATCTCGATATCGAACTTGCTCGGATCGAGGCTGGCCGCATACTGCTATTCCGCATCAACGCAGACGCCGCAACCAGCATGATAGAAAGTGGCTTTGGTGCTTATGGGACTCTCCTTTGTTGAACGATTAAAAGGCTACAAACGCTCTCTGAAAGGCGCGCAGGCGATCCGGCCACCTGACCCACCGATGGGCTGGGTTTGATGGTCGTCTCGTGTCTCGTGGATGATCAGCGCGGCACCGTCCGCATCGCGTAACTCGGCAACGCTGATCAGGTTTGAATGGAACTCAACGATTGCGCTGCCATCGAAGCCTACGTGAATGTTTGGCAGATTGCCTCTGTGCGGACCGTCAGGGTGTAGAAGGCCATGGCGACCATCAGCAGCGCCTATATGCGGACCGGGGGCCTTGAAAACGCCGACATCGTTGCAATTGCCAACCTTGTGAAAGTGAACCCCATGCGGCCCTGGCGGCAAGTCTCTGACATCAAGCCGGATAAGAACGCCGTCGCGGCCCTGCCAGGCCACAACATCGCCGATCCGATCGCCGTCAAACCCGAAAAGCCGGGCGTGGGCGCGCGTGCCGTACTCAGTCGATTTGTTCGGCGCCTCGGTCACGGTGGTCGCACTAACGCCAGTGGGCGAAGCGATGTTCCCATCGGGAGACGTCGCTTGCCCACAGGCCGCCAGCGCCAGAAAGCCCATCGCCGGAAGCGAAAAAGACAGGCCGCAACGCATTACTCAGCAACGACCTTACCCGGCAGGGAAAGGTCTCCGGACGCAATATCATACACGCCGGTGACGCAGAGCAGTGGCGCTTCGCCGTTCTCGTTGACTTGTAGTTCCGCTGTCACGGCATCAAACGAGACATCCTCGGCATTGGCGACCGGCACCGTAATTCGCGCCGTGCGGCCATCAAGGATCGGGCTCATGCCCGGGCTGTCCAGCGCAATCGGCAGGTAGGGCGCGGTGGCAGGCAAGAGATCCTGACCGGGCGAGACGTCCCGCACCTTCAAGCCTGCGCCGCAGGCATCGTCTTCGGTCAGCACCACCCAATGGGAATGCCAATCAGCGCCATCATTCGCGGGGTCGCCGTCCCCATCTTCATCAAAGAGCGGCGTGTCGTCGAAATCCGGGTGCGCCGTGATGGCGAGCGCCAGGATACCTGACTCCGGATCAAAGCCCACAGTGCTGGGGTCCATACTGGTCGGCCAGACATAGGATTCGACCTTGGCGCCGGCGAGCTGTCCGATGGGGACCGGCTTTACACTTCCGGCGATGCCCGCGACTTCCATGGCGAACGTCAAGAGCCGTCCATCGGTGGAGGCTTCCGCGCTGGTGATGTCGAAGGCCGGCGTCTTCTCGGGATCAACGGGACTCTCGATCGGTGGGTGTGCGCAGGCGGTGCCGGCAACTCCGGACGCCAGCAGCACCGCAACGGTAAGATGTTTCATGGGTATGCTCCTTTTTAGTATCGTGTCGATACGAAATAGCCCATACACCGCCCTGAATTAACTTGCAAGAAAAGTATTTACTCGATACTAATAATAATGTTGAATTCTACCGCCCATCTCCTCGAACGCCTGGCACGCGCTGTTCACAACGATGCCCATTCGGGCGGGCTGAAGCCCACTCAGTGGGAGGCGCTACGCTATCTCGCTCACGCCAACCGGTTCTCACGTAGCCCTGGCGCGCTTACAACCTATCTCGGAATGACCAAAGGCACCGTCTCCCAGACGCTGCGGGCACTGGAGCGCAAGGGGTACGTTGAAAAGCAGGCGACGGCGGGAGATCGGCGCGGCGTGAAGCTGGATCTGACGAAGGCAGGTGAGGAGCTGCTCGCGTGTGATCCCTTAAGCGATCTGGGGGCATCAATCGACGCTATGCCGCAGGATACTCAAACCATGCTCGGCGTGTCTCTAGAGGGATTGATGAAAGATATGCTGGCGCGCCGCGGCGGGCGCGCTTTCGGCGCGTGCAAGGCCTGCCGTCACTTCAGACCCAAACATGATGATGGAGCGCCATTTTTCTGCAGCCTCCTCAGCGAGCCCCTTTCAGAGGACGACAGCGAGATGATTTGCGCTGAACAGGAGGCCGCCGCATAATGCGGCGTTTGTCCAAACTCGATGTCGCGCTGCCCCCTAATACATTCCGTGAATTCGAGGCAGGTCCCTGTTTTTTTGGTCTTGACCCCTAGCCGTGGGGCCGGAGACTGCGCGAGCCGTCGGGGCTTTGGTCTTGACCCGGTATCCGGTCCAGTCGTCAGGCGACTTTTCGGGCAGGGTTAAGTTGGGCCGCAAATTCGTTCGGCGTCAAGTTGCCAAGCGCTGAGTGCGGCCGATTTCGCAGTCTCTCCTCACTCATCCGTAAAATGCCTCTTCCGTAGCGTCATCGATACCTCCGTTCAAAAGATCAGAGGCTCTACACTGAACCGAGCCAAGTCCGTTATACAGAGCCAGAGTTTCCAAAGTGTCAGGATCGGCCTGTTACAATTACGGGATGGTATCGGAAAATGACGTCAGGCCCCAAGCCCATGTTAACTGATGGCGTCAAGAATAGCGCGGGCGGTCATCACATCAAGATGAGCGCCGCCGCCGTTCTTGAAAACGGTTACAGCTTCTTCGCTTGATCGACCAACCGCTCCCGCACAAAGATCGTACAAATCGCCGCGAATGTCGCTTTGGGTAATAACCCCGGACGCAAGCGGCATGATCAGTTCGCCGATATGCTTTAAAGTCGTGTCTCGGCTGTCGACAAAAAGCTCCGCACGCGCCATCAGCGCGTCGTCGGCTTCGCGCATGTCTGCCTTATAGGCACCGACAAGATCGACATGGGTCCCGGGCGTAACGCCAGCGCCCATAATAAGAGGTGAGGTCGACATTGTGGCGGTGCTGATAATATCCGCCCGACCGAGAGCGGCGTTGAGATCAGTTATCGCACGGATGTCCGCGTCGCACGAGTTCATGGTGCGAGCGCGCGCACGAGACGCCAGAGCTGTAGCTTTCGCCGGCGTCCTGTTCCAAATCTCGACCTGTTTCAGTCGCGTGAAGATCGCAAGATAGGCGTCGACAAGATGGCTCGCAGCCTCGCCAGCCCCTAACACCAAAAGAGACTCACTATCTGCCCGCGCCAGGAAAGACGCACCAAGCACGCTATCCCCCGCGGTCTTCCATTTGGTCACGAGGTCGCTGTCTATAATTGCGACAGGCTTGCCGCTGATGTCGTCGAAGAGCGTCATGGCCCCTTGCACGGTTGAGCGGCGTTCGCGCGTGTTGCCCGCAAAGACGGTGAAGGCCTTAACACCAATCCCCGCCCCTTCTACCCACGCCGAACGGCTTAAGAATGCATTCTCGCCGCGGTCGATAACGGTGTCTTTAATGTGAGCCCTGGGTGCATTATGGCCCTTTTTCAAGGCATCGACGACCACACTCCAAGTCAGTCTTCCGTCCACATCTGAAGAGGTGACATAAGGTAGATCGACCACATTGCACCCCTTTCGTGTTTTCTTGCCCGACGAACCGCCGACCGATATTCCAGCGGGCAGACTTCTTAGCTAAACAGACGGCTGTGAAACTTTCCACAGAATAGGCCCCAACTCATGCGCACGTCAAAACTCATCCACGTCGTCTCCTGCCATGCCGAAGGCGAAGTCGGCGACGTTATCGTTGGCGGTGTCGCTGCGCCGCCCGGCTCGACACTTTGGGAGCAAAGACGCTTCATCGCTGACGATCAAGAACTGCGGAAGTTCGTTCTCAACGAACCACGTGGTGGCGTCTTCCGACACGTCAACTTGCTTGTTCCGCCTAAGAACGAAAACGCCGCCATGGGCTGGATCATTATGGAGCCCGAAGACACCCCGCCCATGTCAGGGTCCAACTCGATTTGCGTGTCAACCGTGCTCCTCGAGACCGGGATCGTCCCGATGGTCGAGCCCGAGACCCACCTGACATTAGAGGCACCCGGCGGGATCGTCCGGGTACGCGCTGAGTGCGAAGGGGGCAAAGCGCGGCGCATCTCCGTCCAGAACTTGCCGTCCTTCGCCGCACGACTGGACGCGCAGATCGAGGTCGACGGGCTTGGTTCCATTCGGGTCGACACCGCCTATGGAGGCGACAGTTTCGTTGTGGTCGACGCGGCGTCACTCGGCTTCGAAATCGCCCCGCACGAAGCACGCGACATCGCTACGCTCGGCGTGAAGATTACAAAAGCGGCGAACGACCAGTTGGGGTTTTATCACCCGATGCAAAGCGACTGGGATCACGTCTCGTTCTGCCTTTTCGCGGGGCCTATTACGCGGGACGGCGGACTGCTTTCCGCGCGATCCACCGTTGCGATCCGGCCGGGCAAAGTCGACCGTTCGCCCACCGGCACCGCCGTTTCCGCTCGCATGGCGATCCTCCACGCTCGCGGGGAGATGGCCGTCGGCGACGAATTCCGTGCCCGATCGATCATTGGCTCTGAGTTTACTGGGCGTATCCTGGCCGAAACCTCAGTGGGCGACCAGGCGGCCGTGGTCCCTGAGATCTCCGGACGCGCCTGGATCACCGGCATTCATCAGCACACATTGGACCCAGATGACCCTTGGCCGGCCGGATATCGATTAAGCGACACCTGGCCTGCAACGGACTGAGCGTGGGCGACCGTGCAAGCTGAAAGAACTAAACGTGCCCTCAAGCTCCACAGACCCACCGTCTTGGGCGACTTACTCTCTTAGCGAGGGCAAGCGTCCGGATGTCCATGGAACGCGTCTTTCATCCATCATCGCTTCGAATGCGGAGATATCGCCGTCTAGCGCAGACAGGTCATTCAGAACAACGTTCGCCTCAGCCAGAGCTATATTGTAGGCTTCTTTGTGCACACCGGTAACGGGCGAAAGCGCTTCCCACTGACCATCGAAGATGGAAGCGACGCGACTCGTCAGCGACCACGGCGTGCGTTCGAACCGACTATTGACGGCGTCGTCGCCATTCAACGTCACCTCGACCCGATATAGCCTGTCAGCGAGCGCGTCGAGCGCAGCGCGGTCGGCACCCACTGTCAACGGCGCAAGGAAGATCCCCTTGCGCATATCTTCGAGCCGCGCTCGTAGCTCCGCCGCTTTTGCACCTGCACCTGAGACGACGCGATCAAGCTCGGCGACGTCGGCCTGGAACGCCACAAGCGCCGCGCGGTCGGCTCCTGTCGCCTCCTCGGGCGACACGTTAAGCGGTCTGACTGTAAATGTCTGCGGGTCGCCGAGCGGCGCTTCCCCACGGTCGACGATCTTCGACAACTGCATCGTGTATTGACCTGGCGCGACAAGGCGAGCGCCGTCGCCGCTAGACCAGGGATTATCGTCGGCCAACACCACTGGCCGCAACGATGCGACCCTCAGGTCCCAGACAATCTGGTGGAAGCCTTTCTCAGCAGGCCCTGCAATCCGCCGCACGACAGCGCCGCGCGCGTCCTTGATCGTTGCGACGATCGTCGGTTCGATTTCGCGATCCTCCGCTCGTAGATCCTCCCAAGGTGGAATGGGCGTGTCGCCGCGATTCGCCTCAATCAAACGCTCGGCCTTACGCCGCACCGCACGCTTGGTTTCATAGCCGTCGCGAAGATAATACGAGATAACAGCGCCGAAAGGCGGGTTGTCGGCCTTAAAGAAGGCGTCTCCGAGATTGCCTTTGCCATCATCGCCGTACCCGCCCCAACGGTCGCCCTCGATATAAAGAAAAGGATCGCGAATAGGGTAAGACGTCGCCTCAGCTTCTGTGAGGTCGGCCGTTTTGATGCGCATCGGGGAATAGTCGTCGAGCACATAGATCCCGCGTCCGAAGGTTGCGAGAACAAGATCGTTCTCCCGGCGTTGGATCTCCACATCGCGAACCGAGATTGTCGGTAGATTGGAGAGCTCGTTCCAGGTTACGCCACCGTTCTGGGTGTAGAAGGCACCATACTCGGTTCCAACAAACAGAAGATCCGGATCAACGTGATCTTCCGCCACGGAGTGGACAGTCCCGTTTTCAGGAAGGTTTCCAGTGATCGCGCGCCATGTGCGACCGCGATCCTCCGTCTTCATCACATAGGGCCTGAAGTCGCCGCGTTTGTGATTATCAAAGACGGCGTATGCCCTGTCAGCGGTGTGGTTGGAGGCGATAATCTGCTCAACATAGGTCATCTCAGGCACGCCGTTGACGCTTTCTAACGAACGCCATTCGCCACCGCCGTCCTCGGAGACATGGATCATGCCGTCGTCCGTGCCAGCAAAGAGCAAATCCGCCTCGATCGGGCTTTCCGCTATAGTGATTGTCGATCCGTAAAAGGACGTCCAGTAGTTCTTGCGAACGGCGTCGATTGACCAAACGCGTCCGCCAACTTTGAGCGTATTGCGGTCAACGCCGCGGCTCAGATCATCGCTTATCGCGGTCCAGGTGTCCCCGCGATCATCGGAACGAAAGATCCTCTCCGCACCGAAATAAAGCCGCTTTGAGTTGTGGGGAGATATCAACAGCGGCGCGTTCCAGTTCCAGTTATAAGCTGTCTCACCACTCGCTGGCTGCGGTGTTATCATCACCCGCTCCGTCGTGCGACGATCATATCGCACAAGCCCCGCGTACTGATACTGAGCATAGACTATGTTGGGGTCATCCGGATCGATCTGCGGCTCAAATCCGTCTCCACCGAGAACAATCTCCCAATCGGAGTTGACGATGCCGTGAACTAGATTTGTTCTAGAAGGTCCACATAAAGTGTTATTGTCCTGTGTTCCGCCGCACACATTGTAGAACGGCGCTTCATTGTCTACCGCGAGACGGTAGAATTGCGTCACCGGCAAGTTAAGTACGCGGCGGAACGTGTCGCCGCCGTCCCATGTCTCGTAGATTCCACCATCGCCGCCAATATAGATGTGATTGCTATCGTCCGGGTCAAACCAGATCGCGTGATCATCCACATGCCGATTATCATAATCCATCTGCGTCCATGTTCGCCCACCATCGAACGTTTCCCAAGCGAAAGTATCGATAAGAATCACGTGATCGGCATCATTGGGGTCTACAGTCAGCTCGCCGTAATAAGCGCTGTCATTCGTGCCGCGATCGGAGCGCTTTTCCCAAGTCATACCGAAATTATCGCTGCGGTAGACGCCGCCGACATCGCCCTGCCCCACGACCGATGCGTAGACGATATCCGGATGAGTCAGAGACCATCCGAAAGCAATCCGCCCCATGTCGACGTCCGTCGGCAGTCCGTCACCGATTTCTTCCCAGGTCACGCCGCCGTCCGCGGTTCGGTAAACGGCTGAGCCGGGCCCGCCATTGATAACAGCCCAAGTCCGTCGGTAGCGCTCATAAGTAGAGACAATCATACGGTCAGGGTCATCTGGGTGGACAATGAAATCATTGGCCCCGGTGAATTCGTCGACGTCAAGGAGCTTCTTCCAAGTCTCGCCGCCGTCGCTCGTTTTATAGAATCCGCGGTCTCCACCGTCAGACCACAATGGGCCGATCGCAGCGACAAAAACCGTGTCCGGATCGCTCGGATGGAAGCGGATTTGACCGATATGGCCAGACTGCTCAAGACCCATCCTCGTCCAACTCTCGCCGCCGTCCACTGATTTGTAGACGCCGTCGCCAGCACCGACCGAGCGCTGATTGTTGTTCTCGCCGGTCCCTACCCAGATTTCGTTTGAGTTGAACGGGCTCAGTTCCACGATGCCGGTCGCGTAAGATCCTTCATCATCAAAAACTGGCGTCCATGTCGTACCAGCGTTATCGGTGCGCCATACGCCACCCGAAGCGACCGCGACGAAGAACCGGCTCTTGCGGTTGGGATCGAAAGCGAAATCAGCGATCCGGCCTGACGTATGAGCGGGCCCTATCATGCGAAGGGGAAGTTCACCATAAACGCTATCTGTCCCGGGCGTTTCAGCCCCGGCAATCGTCGTAGCGGCATCAATGTCGCTTTCTGGACCTTGCGCACAGGCACTTGCAGCTAAAATAGACATAGCCGCGAAAATGGTAAAAGAAATCTTTGACCCGTAACTCTTCATCAGTGTACCCCTCTTTGTATAATTCGAAGCTACGTGAGCGACGTCCATTAGAAAACGGCAACCC
>JBCBUY010000037.1:0-27058 GCA_039817885.1 Pseudomonadota bacterium
CCTCGATTGTATCGCGCTCAGGGTATCCGATTTCTGATAGGCGTCCAATTTCCGCCCCTGACCGATAGTGTTGAAGGGCAGATTACGTGTTGCCGACGCGTTCAAGCCATGCCGGTGCCGGTTTCAGGGCTGTTGTGCTTTCGAACACGTCTTCAAACGCTGCGCGCAACACGGTGTCTACTTCGCTGAGAGTCACAAGATGTCCGAGGTCATGAAGACTTGTCACGCCGAGGCTCGGGTCGGCGATACCGCAGGGCGTAATTCCATCGAAGTGGTCGAGATCGGGGTCGACGTTTAGGGCGATGCCGTGAAAGCTGATCCAGCGACGTAGCCGGATCCCGATGGCCGCGATCTTGTCTTCGGTCTGGGGCCCGCCGGATCGTGTGCGATCGACCCAAACGCCAACGCGGTCCGGGTGGGTGTCCCCGTCTATGTTGAACTGGCTGAGGGTTCGGATAATCCAGGTCTCGAGCTGATCGACGAATTTGCGCACATCCCGCCCGCGCCGTCTAAGGTCGAGCATGACATAGGCCACACGCTGGCCGGGGCCATGATAAGTGTACTCCCCGCCCCGGCCTGTGGTGTGCACAGGAAACCTGTCCGGCATGAGAAGATCGGCCGTCTTGGCGCTGGTCCCCGCCGTGTAGAGAGGGGGGTGTTCCAGCAACCATATGGTTTCCGAGGCCTCGCCTGAAAAGATCGCCTCAGCGCGGGCCTCCATCCAATCAACGGCCTCCAGATACGGCACATGCGCGTCGCTGATCATCCAGTCGACGATAGGTCTTGTGAGCGGGCCGGCGTCGGTGTCGGTCATTATGGGTCAGCCAGGCGTCATCGCGCGCGCAGCTGCTGCTCACGCGCCTCTCTCAGGCGGGCAAAGTCTTCGCCGGCATGGTGGCTCGACCGGGTGAGCGGGGAGGCCGACACCATGAGAAAGCCCTTGGATTTCGCGATCTCTGTATACAGAGCAAACTCATCTGGATCGACGTAACGATCGATAGCAGCATGCTTTCGCGTCGGCTGAAGATACTGACCGATGGTGATGAAATCGATGCCGGCGGACCTCATATCGTCCATCACCTGGCGGACTTCGTCTTGCGTTTCGCCGAGCCCGACCATCAATCCGGATTTGGTGAACTGAGATGGATCGCGCTGTTTCACGCGCTCCAACAAGCGAAGGGAATGGTAGTAGCGCGCGCCTGGCCGGATCGAGAGATAGAGGCGCGGCACCGTTTCCAGATTGTGGTTGAACACGTCGGGCCGTGCGTCGATCACTTTCTCTTCCCAGCCATCTTTCCGGAGAAAGTCCGGGGTCAGGATCTCGATCGTGGTTGCGGGGGCGGCGTCCCGGATGGCGTGAATCGTCTCCACGAAATGCATCGCGCCGCCATCTTCAAGATCGTCGCGGTCAACCGATGTGATGACCACATGGGCGAGCCCCATCTCGGCGACGGCGTCTGCCACGCGGCGGGGCTCATCGGTATCCAGAGGCGCTGGCTTGCCTGTCGCCACATTGCAGAAGGAGCAGGCGCGCGTACAGGTATCTCCCATGATCATCATGGTTGCGTGCTTCTGCTCCCAGCATTCACCGATGTTCGGGCAGGCCGCCTCCTCGCAGACCGTTACGAGAGACTTCGATTTCACGATCTCCCGTGTCGCCAAATAACCCTTTCCTGTCGGGGCTTTTACACGAATCCAGTCCGGCTTGCGCAGGAGCGGCGTGTCGGGCCGATTGCGTTTTTCAGGGTGTCTGTGTTTCACCCGCGTGGAATCGATGAGCGTTGCCATGAGGAGAACTTAGGTCGCCCTGCCTAACGACTCAATGCGACACGCATGTAAGTTGGACATTTCCGTCCGTTTCCTGGTCACAAATGGGCCGTTTTCAGAGCGTTTTACGCTTCAAACCTCGAAACAAGAAGCGCAACGGCGAGATGGTCTCCAACACTGGCTGGGAGAAAAGCGACGGCTCGCCGAACAGATGAGCTGCAAGACCATCGGCCAGCCATGGGGCAAACGTGAAGCCGCGGCTGCCAAGCCCGCCGAGCATCCAGGCAGTGTCATATATTGGCGGTGCCCCTATCGGCGCGCGACCAGATCGGACATCCGCAAATTTGACCTTTGCGTCTTCAAATCGAATGAGCGGCCCCATGAGCGGCAGCCGGTCAGGTGTGGTGGCGCGAATGCCGGCGCGGGAGGCTGCGGCGTCGGTATCTGCCCAACCGTTCGGAACAAGATCTTGCAGGGCAGTCAAATTGGCGGCGCGGGCGGCATCGGTGATGTCGGCTGAGGCCGGCGTCTTGGCCGCTTCGAACGTTGCCCCCCAGAGCCGATCATATCCTTCTGCAAGCGCATAATGACCCGCGGCTGTCGCGCTTGTCTCTTTTGTCTCTGAACGGACGCATTCAACTTGGCCGAGGCGCGCTTCCAGGGGGAGCCACATGGTTTCGGGGGATGCACCGAGCGCCATACCGCTGGCGAGAATTATCGTATCAAAGACCTCGCCGTTGACGGTTGACGCTTCTGCATCGATCTCGGCCTTGCACAGGCGGAGATCGGCGCTTCCCAGGAGGGCTGGCAGAAGCTCGGCAGGTCTGACGATAAGTGATCCATGGTGGCGCAGCGCGCCATTATCGCCGGCGTTGAGATCCTCCGGACCTAAGGGTGGGTCCGACAGCAAACTGGCAAAGCGGCGTTGCTCGTCCTCCGAACGGGGACGCTGACTGGTTGTGACCTCGGTCACACCCGGCAGCCCCCTATAGACGGATCGTGCATAGAGATAGGCATCCAACAGCGTCCGGGCCTCTCTCGTATCATCGGCATCGAGCCGGGGCATCACCAAGGCCAACGGATTTCCACTTGCCCCCTGCCCCGGTCCGGACGCGTCGAATACCGTTGTATGCGACCCGCGGCGACAGAAGGCGTGGGTGAGCGCGGCCCCTGCTATTCCGGCTCCGATGATAGCAACACGGTTCGGGCGTGTGGGCGGGCCACCGAATCCATAGGGATCATCCGCCTGCTGACCGGTGGGTTTATACTCAGCAAACAGACGTTCACGCTTGCGACCATGGCCCGGCGCTTTCTTGACGTCGAAGCCTGCCTCGGCAAGGCCGCGGCGCACGCGGCCCGCCACAGTATATGTGCCAATCAAAGCGCCGCCGGCAGAGCACCGGGCAATGTGCGGATAGAGGTCAGAGGCCCACATGCTTTCATTCTTGGCCGGGGCAAACCCATCAAGGAACCACGCGTCGGCGCGTATCCGCGCATGCGGCAAGGCATCGGCAATGTCATCGACATGAAGCGTAAGAGAGACGCCGTCCGTGAAATCCAGTCTCCGAATGCCGCGGGCCCGATTTGGCCAACGCGCAATCAGATGATCCGCGAGTGCCTTGAGTTCCGGCCATTTGGAGAGCGCTTGAGCCGCCTGGGTCGCCTTCAGCGGGAAGCCTTCAAAGCTGACGAAATGGAGCCTCGCACCTGGGCCCGGTTTTGCTTTTCGCCACAGATCCCATGCGGCGAGAAAGTTCAACCCCGTGCCAAAGCCGAGTTCGGCTATTGTGAAGATGTCCCTTCCCTGCCAACGATCGGGCAGTCCGCAGGCTTTGAGAAAGATCTCGCGGGTTTCGGCGAGACCATCATCACTCGAAAAATAGATGTCATCCACGCTCTTGGCCACCGGCGTGCCGTCTGGTTTCCAGTCGAGATCGGGGAGAGGTGGCAGGCGCGACATGGTCATGGGCGCGACATAGGGGTGCTCAGGCCGGCTGGCCAGCCCTTGCCGCAGACGGTACATCTGCCGATATGAGCGCACCTTTCTGGGAAACCAAGCGGTTAGAGGAGATGAGCCCGGAGGAATGGGAACTCATCTGCGATGGCTGCGCGAAGTGTTGCCTGCTCAAGCTCGAGGATGAAGACACTGGTGAGATTGCCTATACGCGCTTGCATTGCCGGCTGCTCGATGGCGACACATGCCGATGCTCAAACTATGCCCAACGAAAGCGACACGTTCCGGATTGCGTGACCCTGACACCCAAGACGATCAGCGAGATACGCTGGATGCCGGACAGTTGTGCCTATCGGGTCCTACATGAAGGTGGGCGACTGCCGGGATGGCATCACTTGGTCTGTGGCGATCGGTCCCGGGTGCATATGGACGGGCATTCGATCATGGGACGGACGGTATCTGAAGATACGGTTCTGGAGGATGATCAGCTTGATTGGATTGTGGATTGGCAAGGCACCCCGCCCTGATACCAGGGCGGGGCGTTCCCCAGGGTGTGTGTGCTGCAGTGCAAGGGCAGTTGGGGAATCGGGGGGTCAGTCTTCGTCGAAGTTCCATTCCAGATCGAAGCTGACGGAGGCATTTTGATCAAAACGCTCGCAGACCTTGTCGAGTTCGGCATCGGTCAGTTCGCCGGAAGCGCGGAGCTGATCCATTATCTCGTCTTTGGTTAAGCCAGAAGCCGGATCCAGGCAGACCGCCTTGTACCGTTTGCCTGTCGAGTTGTTAAACTCGCTCACAACACGCAAGCCGGGTTCGCTGGAACATTCGTTCGCCAGATCGCCGATCACCTCGCCTGCCTCTTCAATTCGGCCGGCATGGGATTCAATGATCTCAGAGTGGCGTTCGATCTCTGCCGTATGCGCTTCAATTCTGGCTTCAATTCGATCGTTCCAGCGTTCCGTATAGGCTTCGACACGGGCCTCAAGGACAGGCTCGAAAGCCTCAACGCGCGTTTCGATATCGTCGGTCCAATCTTCGATACGGGCCTCAAAGTCGTCGGTGAAGGCATCAAGCTCATCTTCGCTGATATCGCCAGACGCCGTGCGAGCGATCACCTCTCCGACGAAAGCCATGATGTCACCGGTGGCCTGGATATCAGCCTCTGACAGGTCGAGGTTCAGCTCGCCGTCTTCGATCTGTAGCTTCAGATCCGCCGCAACATCGGCCACTGCCGTGACAATATCGGTTGTGATGGCGGTGACATTCTCTTCTAGAAGATCTTCCATTTGCAGTGCCTCAGCCTCGATCAAGGATGAAAGTCCCTCAATCGCTTCGACATCGAACTGAATATCGTCCATCGGATTGTCGAGCAGGATAAGCTGATCGCCATGACTATTGTGGTGAACGATGAAATGGCGCTTTCGGTCCGAACCATCGCGCTCCTCATTCTCGGCGAGTGGGCCACCGTCGAGCTCCTGACCTTGCTCGTGGGGGTGAGCACTGGCCGTGGTGCATGCCGAGGCAATCAGCGCGACCGAGCCAACCGTGGCTGTGATCGCTGTGCCCATCAGGCGGCGACGCAGTGTCGGCAAGGGATTGCGAAGCTGCTTTAGGCGTTCGGTGAGCGAATTGGTGAGCGATAGGCTTGCGGCCATCATAGGGGCTCCGGCTGGGCGGGACTTGCGCACAGCCTTGACCAGCGTCGCGCCGTAGGCATGGGGCGTCGAGCATCCAACGCCAATCACATCGGCATCGCAGGACGCTTCCTGGTCAGACCGGAATGCGCTCATGGCATAGTGGGCTGCCGGATTGAACCATTGTAGGGCCAGGAAGAGGGTCGATATCTGAAGCGCCCAGAGATCGCGGCGTTTGACGTGCATCAATTCATGCATGAGGGCGACTTCGCGCTCTTGAGCCGAATAGTCCAATTCAAACCAGGCTGGCAGCACTATGACCGGCCGAAACAAGCCCGTTACGAATGGACTGTCACTGATAAAGCTCATCTGGATCGAGACTTTCCGGTGATCGAAGCCGATCGACTGGCAAATTTCCATCGCTTGGGTGAGCACGGTGGGACTGGCCGTTTCGCGCTCATTCTGAACAATACGGCTGAATACGGATTGGCGGTACACGGACCAAGCGAGATATCCGAGCGCGCCCATGGCCCATATGGCGAAGATCACGGGCCCGACCGCCAAACCACTCAATAGTTCGGACACCCAACCGGTCGATCCAGAGGTCACGGTTGGCGCACCGATGGGGCTGATCGGTGCTGTGGGCAGCGCTTCAGTCAGGGGCGACAGCGGGGCGCGCAAGGATGCGCCGCCTGCGTTGACCAGTATAGGGGTCGGCGTTTCAATAATCGCCGCCTCGGTGGCTCTGCCGACGGGGCTGAACAAGGACCATCCCTCGGGCAGTGGTGGCAGAACGAGGCGAATGGCTGGAATGGCCCAAAGCGCATAGGCGGCCTTCGCGCCAAAGTGTTTGGCGAAGGGCCGACGCACGAGCAATACCAGCGCAATCAGGACGGTTACAGCCAGGGAGGTCTGGCCAACAAATATCAGGTTTTCAGAAACGGATCCGCTCATTTCTTCAACTCCCCCAACAACTTCTCTAACTCTGCAATGTCTTCATCGGTGAGGCCCCGGCCGTCGGCGAGATGGGCCACAAGCGGCGCTGCACGACCGGAAAACATCCGATCAACGAATTGGCGGGCCGCCGTCGTTTTGTAGTCCCCTTCCTTCAGCGCGGTGCGGTAAAGGTAGCGGCGACCATCAGCTTCTGTGGTCAGTGCTCCCTTCTCCACCAAGCGCGCGAGAAGGGTCTTCACTGTGCGGCTGGTCCAATCCTGAGCATCGCCGAGCGCATGATGCACTTCGGCCGCGCCAAGACCATCTTCGGCCCACAGCACTTTCATGATTTCTAATTCAGCTTTGGTGATCTGCACCATGGAAGAACATCCAATCTTCAATCATAGTCACCCCATATGACTACGGTTGTAGTCCTTAGACCTGACTACAGATGTGGTCAATAGGAAATTTGTGACGGTTTTGTTAGATGCGACAAGACACCGATACGCGCCATCTTTCCGTTTGGTTTTGTGTTGGCCAGGCTCGATGATAACGGTTTTTCAATGCTCTACGAGATTGCCCTCTTTCTTCACGTCACTGGTGTCGCCATGTTGATGGGCAATATCACGGTCACCGCTATCTGGAAGTTCTTTGCGGATCGTGATGGACGGCCAGAGGTTCTGGCATTTGCGCAGAAGCTGGTCACCTATACCGACTGGTCGATGACAGTATGGGGCGTCGTTCTCATCATGGGCGGGGGATACTTCATGGCGATTTCTGCCGGGTTTCCGCTCCTCGAAGGTTGGCTTCTGTGGAGCCAGGTGCTGTTCGTTGTCGCTGGACTGATCTGGCTGCTGATCATCGTACCGATCCAGATCAGGCAAGCACGATTGGCAAAGGCCTTTCCTGCCGATGATGTGGGGGACGAGTATCGTGCGCTCTCCAAACGCTGGCTGTTTTGGGGGCTCATCAGCACGGTGCCGCTGGTCGCCGCGACATGGCTGATGGTGGTGAAACCCTTCTGAGCTTGCCTGTATCCTCCATCTCGACGGTGCGGGGTCACTCGGCTAGATAGACATCCATGGCATCTGGGTTGATTTCTACCGTCGAGCGGGTTCAGCGAATCTGTCCGAATTGCGGATCGAAGGACCGCCGCCGGCTTGCCCGCTACAGCCATGATCAGTGGGACAATATGCAGTGCGCGTCTTGCGACCTGATCTATCTCAGCGAAGCACCGGTCTATGACGCTCTGTCGGAGGATCTTGCCTGGTCGAAGCAATTCAAGACGGAGCAGAAACGGCGCAAGAAAACACAGCCCGTGGTGGCCTGGCTCGACGAAAAAACACGCTGGCGACTGCATATTCATCGCGATGATGAGTGGGCCTATATCAGCGAGAAGATCCGTTCCGGGCGCGTTTTGGACGTCGGCTGTGGCCGGGGAAACAGAATTCCTCGACCGTTCATCCCGTTCGGTATCGAAATCGAAAAAGAGTCCGCGGAGCAGTCAAATGCTGCGATGGCAGAACATGGCGGATCGGTGATCCATGCGCCGGCCCTGGAGGGCCTTCGGCAGTTTGATGATGGATTTTTCGATGGCGTGATTATGCGCTCCTATCTCGAACATGAAGCGCATCCGAGGAAAGTTCTAGAGGAGACATATCGGACATTGCGGCCCGGCGGGGTGATCTATGTCAAAGTGCCGAATTTTGCGACGATTAATCGGGTCGTGCGCGGGCGCGAATGGTGCGGCTTTCGGTTTCCCGATCACCTCAATTACTTCACCATCAAATCCCTAAAGGCCATGGCGGAGGGTGTCGGATATGACTTCGAACTGAAGAACACCATGTCCAGATACACCAATGACAATATGCACTGTTTTTTGACACGACCGGGATAGGCAAACTGCGTGTCAGCAAGCCTTGGCGGTGACCACCCATACCGCTGCACTCATAAACACGTCCCGCCCGTGCGCTTGTTTCTCCAGGTCACGACGAACCGCATGTTTCACAACGTCAAACAACTCGGGACGCCGACGAATAACGCTGCCGAGTGCACCGGCACTCAGACAAAGGTCGAGTGTGCTATCTACGCCACCTGCGGTAACTGCTACGTCATGCGCCGTTAGGCTGACCTCGCCGAATCCCGACATCTTCAGGACCTCTCGAACAGCATCTGGCTCAGCGAATGAAAATGGAGCGCCCTCCTCTACCGCGCACAGCTCATCTGGCGGCAAATGGGGAGCTGCTGCATTAAATGGCAAATAGTCGAGTTCGTTGTCCTGATAGGCTCGCCAGCAAACAAACGCGAACCGTCCGTCTGATTTGAGAGCTCCACGGAGATTTGAGAAAGCCGCTACTGGTTCTGCGAATGCCATCACGCCGAAACGCGAGAACAGAGCATCGTAGGTACCAGATTCGAAGGCGAATGTGGTGGCATCGCCCTCGGCGATCTCTACCTGCTCCAGTTCTTCAACTCGCTTCCTGGCAAACTCAACCAATATAGGCGATCTGTCGATGCCGATCACCTTGCCTGACGGACCAATAGCTTCGCCGATTTGAACACAGGTCTGGGCCGCTCCGCATCCCACGTCTACGATGCGGTCTCCGGGCTGCGCTACGAGCTTTGCAAGCGCGAGGTCTCCGAGAGGTTTCAGTTGCCGGTCGTAGGCCGGTGACACTTTCACCACGGTCTGGCCGTAGATATCGCCTGTCGGAGGATTACGCATTTTGGCGACCGCGCTCGACCCGCCAGGCATGGTTCAACGGCCCATGGCCGGCTCCGAAGCCGGAAGCGTTGTCGATCGCGCCGGTGAGATAGGTGCTCGCGCGCTCGACCGCTTCGTACATCGCGGCCCCAAAGCCTAGCTCTGTTGCGATCGCGCTGGCCAAGGTGCACCCCGTTCCATGAGTCGAACTTGTATCAAGCCGCGGTGTCTCAAAAAGCCACTCGCCATATTGGGTTTGAAGAACATCTATGATCGGGCTCGCATCGACATGCCCGCCCTTAACGAGGGCAGCCTCCGCCCCCGCCTCCAGCAAGGCTTCGGCGGCGCGGCGCTGTCCATCAACCGTCTCCACGATTTTGCCCGTTAAGATCTCGGCCTCCGGTGCATTGGGCGTTACCAGACCGGCACCGCGGATCAGAAGTGACAATAGGACATCCGTCGTTGCTGTATCGACAAGGCGGTCTCCGGATGTGGCGACCATAACGGGGTCGACGATGCGAGGTATCTGGGGAGCCTGTTCTGCCAGCACCTCCGCCAAGGCTTCGAGGAGATCCACCCCCGCCAGCATTCCCGTTTTGACAATATCGGCTCCAAGATCCGTTAGGCAGACCGTGACTTGTTTGGTGACAGCCTCCACCGGTGCAGGCCAAATGCCATGCACTCCGGTTGTGTCCTGCGCCGTGATGGCCGTGACCGCCGTCATCGCAAAACCGCCGAGGGCGGTGACCGTCTTGATGTCGGCTTGAATGCCCGCCCCTCCCCCGGAGTCTGAGCCGGCAATGATGAGAATGCGCGGCGGTTTCGCGTCAGACACCGTAGCCTCCGTCACAGTCGAGCACGGCCCCGGTGATCGATGCCGCCTCGGGCCCGAGGAGAAAGCCAATCAAGGCGGCCATCTCGCTTGGCTCAGAAAAGCGCTGGAGCGGGGTCTCCACTGCCATAGCCGACCAGGCGGCCTCTTCATCACCGTGAATGGCAACCAGCTCTTTGAAGACGCTGAGATTTGAGAACATTGGCGTTTTCACCCCGCCAGGGGCAATGGCATTTACGCGAATCTGGCGCGGCGCGGCCTCCAACGCGGCAACCTTCACCAATTGGGAAAGGGCAGCCTTGGAGGCCCCATAGGCCGCGGTATTCGGGACCGCTTTCTTGCCGGTTGCCGAACTCACTGCCACGACGGACGCGCCGGCAGCGGCATGGCGGAGCGCGGTTTGCAAGGCAAGGAAAGCCCCATCGAGATTGATCGACAGGACCCGCCGCCAGTCCCGAAAAGACATTTCGGTGATCGGTGCTGCATCCGAGATGCCGGCAGAAATCACGGTACCAGTCAGGGGGACGTCACCGAGATCCAAGGCCGCCCATGCCTCAGGGTCGCTTACATCCATCGGTACGGCATGCCAGTCGCCTCCGGTACGCTCAGCCATCAATGCATCGAGGCCGGACGCATCGCGATCGATGAGGGTCAGGCGCGTCCCGTCGCCAGCGAGTGTCAAAGCAGCGGCCCGGCCAATGCCTGAGGCCGCACCGGTGATCAGTATATGGGTCATGGACGCGGGTTAGCGCATCGGGAGCTGGACGTCACGCAGGTTGCTGGGAGAGCGAGAGGAGATTGCCGTCGGGATCCTTAAACCAGCAGACCTTCGCGCCATCGGGCACGGTCCAGACGCCTTGCTTATCCTGGGGCAAGCCGTCGAAGAACTCGAAGCTGACGCCGTTTTCGCGAAGGGTTGCCATGTCTGTTTCGAGGTCATCGACCACCCAGCTGATGAGCGAGAAGGGCTGAGGCGTGAAGTTCGGCGTCTTGGCAAGACGAAGCGTGCCGCCCGGAACCTTGAAGACGACCGCGAAAGGCGTGTCTTCCAGCAAGGTGAGGCCGAGCACGCCCTTGTAAAACGACTTCGCCCGGTCACCATCGGTAACCGGGACGAATGTGTAGAGCGGCTGGTTGGAGCGAGACACAGATTAAGCAGGTTTCGGCTTCGCCCCTCCAAGGCCGCCACCCTTTGGTTTGCGTTTTCCGATGACCGGCACAGCGGACGACGGGCCCATATCATCATCGATATCCGGGCGATCGATTGTACCGCCATTGGCCAGGGTCACGATCTCGTCGCCATTTAGCGTCTCATATTCGAGCAGCCCTTCGGCGATCGCGGTCCACTCTTTCTCGTACTCTTTCAGAATTCCGAGCGCGGTATCCATGCCTTCCTGAACAAGGTCGCGGACCTCCTGCTCGATCACTTTCGAGGTCTCTTCAGAGACGTGGGAGGACTGCACCAGTTGCTGACCAAGGAAGACGTCGCCCTGGTTCTCAGAATAATCGACAAGGCCGACCTTGTCCGAATAGCCCCAGCTGGTGACCATGGCGCGGGCGAGACGTGTCGCCTGCTGAATGTCCGAAGCCGCGCCTGCCGTGACATTCTCCTCACCGAAGTGCACCTCTTCAGCGGCCCGGCCACCCATGAGGATAGCGAGGCGTGAGGTCATCTGGACCTTGGACATGGAGAGCTTGTCGTCTTCCGGCAGCTGCATCACCATGCCGAGGGCACGGCCGCGTGGAATGATGGTCGCCTTGTGGACGGGGTCTGCTTGGGGCGACTTCAATGCGACGATCGCGTGGCCTGCTTCGTGCCAGGCGGTCAGTTCCTTTTCCTCTTCGGACATGACCATGGAGCGGCGCTCGGGACCCATAAGAACTTTATCTTTGGCGTCCTCAAACTCGGACATAGAGACCGCGCGCTTGCCGCGGCGGGCGGCGAGCAAGGCCGCTTCGTTGACGAGGTTGGCGAGATCGGCCCCGGAGAAGCCAGGTGTCCCGCGGGCAATGACTTTCGGGTTCACGTCGCCCGCTGTCGGTACGTTGCGCATATGGACAAGGAGAATTTTCTCCCGGCCGATAATATCTGGATTGCCAACGGTGACCTGACGGTCGAAACGGCCTGGACGCAACAGCGCGGGATCGAGGACATCCGGACGGTTGGTTGCCGCGATCAAGATAATGCCTTCGTTGGTTTCGAAGCCATCCATCTCAACAAGGAGCTGGTTCAGCGTCTGCTCGCGCTCATCGTTTCCGCCGCCAAGGCCTGCGCCACGGGAACGGCCTACAGCGTCTATCTCGTCTATGAAGATGATGCATGGCGCATTGTTCTTGGCTTTCTCGAACATGTCGCGGACACGGCTCGCACCGACCCCTACGAACATTTCGACAAAGTCAGACCCGGAGATGGTGAAGAAGGGCACATTTGCTTCGCCAGCGACGGCGCGAGCGATCAGCGTTTTACCGGTACCGGGAGGGCCCACAAGCAGCGCGCCCTTCGGGATCTTGCCACCAAGGCGCTGGAATTTCGATGGATCCTGAAGAAACTCGACAATCTCCTGGAGCTCTTCTTTCGCTTCATCAACGCCGGCGACGTCCGCGAAGGTCACACGGCCGTGTTTCTCGGTCAGCAGGCGCGCACGGGATTTGCCGAAATTCATCGCACCGCGGCCGCCGCCGCCGCCACTCATCTGGCGATACTGCATGTAGATGAAGAAGCCGATCATCACGAGGAAGAGTAGGCTGACAAAGGTGCCGAAATTGAAGCCGCCGCTTGCGGGTTTCGCTGTAACATCAACGCCATTATCAGCCAGGAAAGCGGGTAATTCCGGATCAAAGACAAGCTTCTTCGTGTAGAATTCTTCCCCAGTGGCCAGGACGCCGGTGATCCGCTCATCGCCAATCTCGGCCTCAGTAATTTGTCCGTTTACCGCGCCTTGCCGTAGCTCGGTATAGCTCAGCTCTGTCGCGGACTGCGCGGCCATATTGCCCTGCATGGCGAGAACAAGAGCCAGCACGACCGCGCCAACAAATGCCCAAATAGCGAAATTGCGTGTATTCATATCTCTTCCGTGCGTTCTTCTATACGCTTAGCGATATAGGCTTTACGGCTCGTGAAAACGACCCATTCTACAGCTTTTTCGCAATCTATAGCGTCAAACTGTCCTGTTCCAATAAGTATTTCGTCATCTCGAGGCGCGCCTCAATGAGACAATGTGCAAGTTGTGTGCTTGTCAGGCCTTTCGGCAGGCTTTCTCGTGCCATAGGCGCTGCGGCGTCGCCCAATCGCCAGGTGGAGGTGTAACGGGTCGCGGCCGATTCAGACGCGATCAGAAATCGGCCATCCCAGACACCGTTAAAGCCCGGGGTGATTTCTGGGGCCTTCGCGGCCTCCCCGGGATCGCGCGCGGCGATAATTTTCCCTTGCCGCAGGGCGATCCACGCTCCGCCCAGTGTGCGCGCACGCCAATCGCCCGACAGAATATCTGCGGCAAGTTCTCTGCGCGCCTCAAAAGGGGCGCGGCGATCTGTTCCCCCAGCGGCCATTAACAGGATGGCGAGCCCCTCGGCCAAGTCATCCTCGTCCAGACTCCCCTGGTCGAACCGGATCGTCCCATCCGGATGGCCGTGAACGACAGTCCCCAACCACTCGGCCAGACGTCTATCCATGCCCGAACGCTTGTTCCCCATCGACGAGACGAGCGTCTCAAGTTCCCGAAACCGGTTCGTATCCGAGGCAAGCTGACCCCGCACACGCACGCGTTCATGGTCCTGGTTTTGATTGGACGGGTCGTCGATCCAGGACCAACCTTTAATGGTCAACAACGTCTGAAGATCTGCCCTGCGCGTCGCCAGTAGCGGGCGAACGAGCGCGACCCCCCTGCCCGCGGGCCAGACGGGCGATGGGGCAATGCTGCGCATTCCAGCAAGGCCTGGCCCCTTGGCCTCGGCGCGCTTGCGCATAGCGACCGTCTCAATCTGATCGTCAAATGTGTGCCCGAGCAGAAGGTGCATACCGCCCGCATCTCGCACGGCTGATGCGAGCCGTGCATGCCGCGCGCGTCGGGCGCGGGCCTGAGTCGCACCATGATCGGGCGGCACCCAGGTCAAGATTTGATGCGCGATCCCCAGCCTTTGGCAGTGCCGCGCCACAATGGCAGCTTCCTCGGCGGCCTCGGGGCGAAGCCCATGATCGACTGTGAGACCCAATATGCGCCGCTTGTTCGCTGTGGCCCATCGATGGGCGAACCATAGAAGCGCAAGGGAATCGCTTCCCCCAGAGACGGCCACACCGACAACACCAGTTCCATGACTACAATAGGCATCGAGCGCCGCATTTATGCGGTGGTCTAAGGCTGGGTCTGCTAGCCGCAATTCGACCGCGAGCGCTCCACATTGGCGAGGTTGAGCGTCACTGGTGATGCGTTGGGATAGCGTGTGCCCAGAGTGTCCAGGATCTGGCAGGCCCTATCCGTCTGACCAACGAGCCGCAAGGATCGTCCTAGCTTGACCAAAGCGTCGGGGGCCCGTGCATCGTCCGGATATTTCTGGATCATGTCGCGGTAAGCGGAGCCGCTCTCATTGTAATTTTGCTGCTGGTACAGGACTTCACCCAACCAGTACTGGGCTTCGCCCGCTTGTGGATCGTCGCCGAAATTGTCCAGAAAGGCACGGAAGCTCCGCTCCGCTCCAGCATAATCGAACCGTAGGAGCCGGGCTTTGGCATCGGCAAAAAGTGGACCGGCTTCGCCAGGAAGATCCGATGCAGCGATGGTACCGAGCGACCCACCGGCCGCACCTTGGGTTGCCGCGCCGGACACTTGGTTGGCAACGTCGCCGCTGCCAGACAGCGCCAGATCCGTGCCCGCGCCGCCGATCCCTCCGGCACCGCCTTGGGACAGCGCCGATAGGAGATTCTCGCCGGCACCCTCGACGAGCTGGCCATCAAGGATCAGTCGATTTTGCTCCGCGATGATGCGATTAAGGACGCCAACCTGTTGATCGAGCAGTTCCAGACGACGACCAATCTCTTCATCATCGGCGGCCATCCGGTTCATTTCTTCCCGGTTCTGGCTCAACTGGAATTGGAGTGTTTCGACACGACCTACCAGCTGCGCCTTCTCTGCCTCCAAATCCCGAACCTTCAAGGCGAGGTCCGCATTCTGGCGTTGCAATGTCAGTGTGCGGTCTTCGATGTCGGTGACCGAGGACTGAAGCCGATAGGTTTCCGTGGTGAGTTCTCGCCGGCTCAGCCGTTCTTCCTGAGCGGTGGCAGATGTCGCTATGATGGCCACACCAGCGAGGAGCGCGAAGTGTCTATTCAGGGACATGCGGTTTACTTCGAAAAAGGATTAAACAGCTTGTAGAATGAAAAGCGGCCGGGGCGAAATTAAGGCACCCCGGCCGCGATCTGCAGCAAATTCAAATGTTTCGGACGCGCCGACTAGGTCGTGCGCGCACCGGAAACGATTTGCGTAAACCCGTTACGGTTAAGTGCCCAGGCAGCTTCGTTGCTGCCACCATCGATTGGGCGTTCTTTACCGTAAGAGACTGTCTCGATGCGGGCCTGGTCGACGCCAAGACCGACAAGGTAATCGCGGACGATAGAGGCCCGACGCTCACCGAGTGCGAGGTTGTACTCGCGCGTTCCGCGCTCATCGCAGTTGCCTGCAACAAGGATGCGAACATTGGGGTAGGATTGCAACCAAGCGGCCTGGCGTTGAAGCACAGCCTTGTCGGAATCATCCAACCGCCACTGGTCGAGATCGAAGTATACGCGCTCGCCCACGTTCACCCGGAAATCCTCGATGGATCCGGCTGCAGGACCAACAGGGGCGGCAGGCGCTTCTTCAATAACTGGAGGCGGCGCTGGTGGCGCTTCTGCGACCTCTTCTACGACCGGCGGAGGTGCCGGCTCCTCAGGAGGTGTGGCGCACGCACCAAACCCGATCATCAATACTGCGGCAGTGAATCCGCTGGTTACAACATTCTGCATGGTTAAAGGCTCCCATCCTATCCTTGCTTGTCACACGAACTGGGCATTGTGTAAATCAGTCAATAGTTTCGCCCGATGTCAACACAATGACACACGAGCCCCGAAATTTTCGCGACCATCAAATCGAATTCCGGCAATAATTTGGCAATCGCTCACTTTGCACTGGTGGCAATTGTGCAACGCCCCCTCTAAGGTGGTCTAAACACATGAAAACAATATATATTTCAGGCATTGCTCCACCCCTGGATGTGGTGTGAGCGTGGCCCGAAAGCCACGATTTTGCCCGCCAGAATGTGCAAACATCCTGCCTATAATTGGCAGAGCCTGCACCAAACTTAATCACACAAGGGAACTGACATTGATTCTAACCCCTCTCGAGATGAGGAATTGTATGTTGGCGTTCCAGTGTTTGAGGCGGCAGCCGGGGCCTAAAGCTGAGATATCGTGACAACCCGCCGCGCGATCTCCAGGCAGGCTGTCAGCCCCGGGCTCTCGATTCCGAACAGGTGAACTTGGCCGGGCTGGCCATGGGTGTCAGGCCCAAGGATCTGAAAATCTGCTGCGACATTGTCTTTTCCGGGGCCAGCAAGGTTCGGACGGATGCCCGCATAGGCCGGCTGCAAGCTGCCCTCCTCCAGACCCGGCCAGTAGCGCCGAACGGCGTGATAAAAGGGATCGGCGCGACGTGAGTCGACCGCATAGTCAAGCTCTGTCACCCACTCGACATCCGGGCCGAACCGGGCACTGCCTCCGAGGTCGAGTGTGAGATGAATGCCGAGGCCACCGCGAATGGGCACGGGATAGATCAACTGCTTGAAGGGGGCCTTCGCCGACAGCGTGAAGTAATTTCCTTTGGCGAGATAAAGCGCCGGGATATGGCGGCTATCCAATCCATCTATGGCTCCGGCCAGGGCTGTTGCATTGAGCCCGGCAGAATTGACAAATGTCCCTGCCGTGATGATGCAGGGTTCCTTGCCCTGGCATTCCAATTCCGTGCGGCCGTCGGGCAAGCTCTGCCCACGCACAATTTTTGTTCCCAACGCAATGCTTGCCCCGTGATCTTCGGCCTCGCCGAGCAGGCTGAGCATTAAGCCATGGCTATCCAATATGCCTGTGGAGGGTGAGTGTATCGCTGCGTCGACCTCAAGGGCTGGCTCAAGCGCCATGGCCCCTGCGGCGTCCAATATGGACAAGTCATCAACACCGTTCGCTGCCGCTCCAGCGACGATCGAGTCCAGGCGCTCAATTTCGCTCGTATCCGTCGCAACGATCAGCTTGCCGCACTGCTGGTGTCCGATGCCCCGGGACTGCAAATACGCGTAGAGAGCTCGCTTTCCTGCGACACAGCATTCGGCCTTAAGTGAGCCTTGCGGATAGTAGATGCCGGCATGGATCACTTCGGAGTTGCGGGCGCTTGTGCCCGTCCCGATCGCCAGGGCCTGCTCCGTAATCAACACCTCCCGTCCGGCCATGGCGAGCGCTCGGGCAATGGCCAGGCCCACGACGCCGGCACCGGCGATCACGCAATCGGCTTCGAAACGAGGTAACGATGCCATTCTCCGATGCGGGTCAGACCGCGCCGACGAGATCCGGCTGTTCAGGGGCCATTGCCGGTTTGCCGAGGATCATATCAGAAGCTTTTTCGGCAATCATGATGGTCGGCGCATTGGTGTTGCCGCCGATGAGCGTCGGCATCACTGACGCATCAATCACGCGGAGACTGTCGACGCCGCGCACCCGAAGCTGGCCGTCCAATGGCGCATCCTTGTCGGTTCCCATACGGACCGTCCCGACGGGGTGGTAAATCGTTTCTCCGGTTTCGCGGATATAGGCATCGATCTCGTCATCGGTCTTGACCTTCTCGCCAGGCCCGTATTCCGGTCCGCGATAGGGGCGCAGAGCCTCTTGCTTCAAGATCTCACGTACCATTTTCAGACCTTCGCGCATGGCCCTGCGGTCTTCTTCCGTCGCCAGGTAATTCGGATCAATTATTGGTGTGTCGAACGGGTCTGCGGACCTTAGACCAATATGCCCCCGGCTTTCCGGACGAAGCTGGCAGGAATGGACCATGAAGCCGTCTTTCTCGACGGCGTCATTGGCGTGGTTCAAGGACATGGCGTTGACCATGTGAAGCTGAATATCCGGCCGATCGAGGCCCTCACGGGATTTCAGGAAAGCGCCCGCCTGAAGGAACTGGTCCCTGCCCGGTCCTTTTTTGCGAAGGAGGTAATCCAGCGCCACCTTGTATTTCCGCCAACTTTTCTGTTTCGAATAGGCCGAAAGCGGCTGATTGATTTCCTGAAGCACGAGAACATCAAGATGATCCTGGAGGTTCTGGCCGACATCTTTCAGATCCGCCTGGACCTCGATGCCGTGCTTTTGGATCTCATCGGCCGGACCGATACCTGACAGCATCAGAAGCTGCGGTGATTGAACGGCACCGGCGCAGACAATGACTTCTGATGTCGCCTCTATTCGCTCCGGTCGTTGACCGGGTCCGGAGACCACCTCAACACCGGTCGCTTTGCCGTTCTCGACGATTACTTTCGTCACGAGCCCGGTCGATTGAATGGTCAGATTGGGCCGCAACGCTTCGACTGGATGGATATAGGCATAGGACGCGCTCCAGCGCTCACCATCGCGAATGGTGCGTTGATAGTGGCTGAAGCCCTCTTGCTCTGCACCATTGAAATCGTTCGTGTGTTTGAAGCCGGCTTCAATGCCGGCCTCGATAAAGGCGCGGTGGATGGGGTTGTCGAGGGGCGAGTCTTCGACCCATAGCGGCCCGCCGGCTCCATGGAATCCGTCTGCTCCCCCTTCATAATGTTCTGACCGCCGGAAATATGGGAGGACGTCGGCAAAGCCCCAGCCATCGAGGCCCATCTGACGCCATTGATCATAGTCCCGGGCGTGGCCGCGAATATAGATCATGCCATTGATGGACGACGATCCGCCCCACCCTTTGCCCCGGGGCCAATACAGTTTGCGGCCGCCCATATGTTCCTGGGGTTCGGTCCAGAACCCCCAATTGTGAGGCCCCGCCTCTTTGATCAGCTGGCCAACGCCTGCCGGCATGCGGATGAGAAAGCTTGAGTCTTTCTTGCCGGCCTCGATCAAGCAAACCCGGATCGATGGATCGGCGCTTAACCTGTTTGCCAATGTGCAACCGGCACTGCCTGCGCCTACGATCACATAATCAAAGGTTCCCATCACTCACCTCTCCATCCGGTCCTGTGTGTCTCACGGTATTCATTCCATTTTCATGCCGTCCTGGAAACACTTTGTGAACTAACTGCAAATACTCTCAAGCTTTAAGTCTGCGCGGTGGCAGATCAGTTTGGGAGTATCAAATGACGGCGCTGTCCCAAAACCACGCCATTTTGACCCAAAACCCGAAGCTCAAGAAAGACAATCGTCTACATCGCCGGGTTGAATTGACTTTGCGTGGCCGATTTCTGAACGAAACGAGCGAAGAGCATTCCTTTGTTTGCGTGAATGTGTCTTGCGGCGGTGCCCGCCTGCGCGCCAACAATGTCCCACCGGTTGGGGAACAGCTTATCTGTTATTTTGATGAGCTCGGCCGGGTTGCCGGCAAGATTGTCCGCCACACGGAGGATGGTTTCGCTGTTGGGTTCAACACTGTTCAAACCAAACGCGACCGGCTCGCCGACAAACTGATCTGGCTCGACAACAAGGAACGCCTCGGCCTCCATGAAGAGCGCGGCGCGCCCCGCTATCCTGCGGATGGCCCGGCCATACTGATCCGTCAGGACGGGCGTCGCCTACAATGCCGCGTCATCGATATCTCGCTGACGGGGGCCGGCTTCGAAACCGATGGACCGCCGCCAATGATCGGGGAACAAGTCATCACAGGTAATGTTGCCGGCGAGGTTGTGCGCCGGAACGGCAAAGCCTTTGGTGTGCGCTTCACCCGGCCGGCCGGTGCAACGGGCTAGCGCTCCCAACAAACCCTATTTGCCAGACCAATTCGGCTTCCGCTTCTCTGCAAACGCCCGCGGCCCTTCAATCATGTCTTCGCTTTTCAACATTGCGCCGACGGCCGGATATCGCGTTTCAAAAGCCTCTTTGTAATCTGCGATGTTCAAGCCCTGCATGACGGCTTGTTTGGAGGCCCGGACCGACATCGGGCTGCAGGCGAGGATCATCTCGGCCCAAATGCGGGCAGTGTCCATCAGCTTCTCGGCGGGAACAACGGCGTTGACGAAGCCAAGATGTTCCCCCTGCTCTGCCGTGACCGTCCGACCTGTTAGTATCATGCCCATGGCGCGTTTCAGACCGATCTGCCGTGGCAAGCGATGCAATCCGCCAGCAAGGGCCGCCAATCCAACTTTCGGTTCTGGAAGCGCAAACCTCGCCGTATCGGAGGCAAGGATGATATCGCATGCGAGGGCGATCTCGAACCCGCCCCCCATGGCGACGCCATTCACAGCGGCGATTACCGGCTTGTCCAGATCGTAGCGCGAGGTCAGCCCGCCAAATCCACTCTCCGGTGTGTAGATCGGATTGCCTTCAGCCTGCCAGCGCAGATCATTTCCGGCGGAAAAGGCGCGATCCCCGGTGCCCGTTACAATGGCCACCCAAAGGTCGGGATTGCTGGCAAAATCATCGAAGATCTTCGCCATGGCTTCATTGGCAGGCGGATGCAACGCATTCATGCGCTCGGGCCTGTTCATCTCAACAATGAGAAGGCGGCCCTCCTCACGGGTCTTCACGAAGGTTTCGTCTGACATAATTTTGGATGTCCCTGGTAATTTTGTTTACACACAGCTTTTAAGATGAAGGGAGTCAACCAAGCCATGGGCCGCGACCATGCCTAAAGCCTCTCCGCTCAATCTTGCCGCCGTCGACCCGGCCGTTTGGCAGGTCTATATCGGGACCACGGTCTACGGCCCGTATACGCTCGGCCAATTGCAAGGCTTTGTCGAAGAAGGACGCGTCGCCACAAGCAGTCTCGTCAGCAAAGGGGATGCGGGCACGCCGGTAAAGGCCGGCAATGTCGAAGAGCTGCATGACGCCTTCACGCGCAAGATGGTCCAGGAAGACCCCAAAAAGGAACCTCCCGTGACCGGCGCGCGGTCGAACTATGTCATCATCACGCAGCTGACGCGCACATCAGATGTCGATCTGATTGTTTGCCTCAACAGTCTCGGCGACTTCGCATCGATCTTTCCCGGCACATTTGTGTTGAGCAGCGCCCAACGCCTTCCGGATATTCAACAAGCCGTGAATGATGCGGTGACCCTTGATGATCAGGTGATGATTGTGAATGCCTCCACGGGCCGGCTTGGATGGCTCAATATTGGGACAGACACCGACATTCACCTGCGAGAGATTTGGGCGGCGGGAAAAACATCAACGACCCCCGATGAGGCCCAGTAATTGCACTGTGACTTGATCAGGAGGCGATTTTGTGTGCACTGCACCGAGGATCTTTAAATTCAGTGGAACGCGTCCCATGTATGGTTTACGAATAGCCCTGCAACTCACTGATTTTTTTGGAGTTTGAGACCGTATGCTGCTCAATATGCTCAAAGGAAAGCTGCACTCAGGTGCCGTAACGCAATGCGACCTTCATTATGAAGGGTCGGTGTCGATTGATCAGGAATTGCTCGAAGCGTCCGGTATCCTTCCCCATGAACGGGTTGATATCTGGAATGTGACCAATGGTGCGCGGATCCAAACCTATGCGATCGAAGCGCCGCGTGGCTCAAAGACGATTGGCGTAAATGGTGCCGCGGCGCGTAATTTCGCTGTTGGTGACCGGGTTATCATCGCCGCTTTCGCCCAAGTGGACGCTGAAGAGGCTCGGCAACACGCCCCTCAAGTCGTGCTGTTGGATGACGCGAACGAGATCCAGAGCCCGTCGACGGCCTACTAGCGCCTAGTCTTCAAACCCCACAAACGTCGCTGCCTCATCGACCGGTTTGCGCTGAGACACCACCGCATTGGCAGGGAAAGTGTCGTCCGGATATCCCATCGCCACGCAAATCATGATCACCTGATCATCGGGAATTCCGGCATGTTCGCGCACCACGGGCGACTGCATGATGCCTTGCGAGTTGATGACGCAGCCAAGTCCGCGGGACCAGGCCGCGTTCACCAGGGCATTGGTCACCCCACCGCAATCAAACGGCGCAATATCTGATCCGTGGATCGACTTGTCATAGGTGACAACGATGGAGACCGGCGCATCAAACTGGCGAAAGCCGCGCAGAACCCAATCTTGCCGCGCCTCTTTGTCATGGCGTTCGATGCCCATGGCCCCGAAGAGCTGTTTGGCAATGCCGATCTGACGCTCCCGGTGGACACCTTCATAACCGGGGCCACGGCGAAATTCCCGCGTATCCGGAACGCCGGCAAGGTTCCGATCGACATTGCCCTTACGGATGCGGTCTAGAGGTTCGCCGGTGACGACATAGAAGTTCCAGGGTTGCGTGTTGAGGGATGTCGGGGCCCGCATCGCCAATGCCAGCACATCTTCAATGACCTCTCTTGGCACAGGCTCAGGTTTGTATCCGCGTATGCTGCGCCGGCCGCTAACCACATCATCATAGTGCAAGGCCCGTCTCCTCCGTGATAGGTGCGTACGCCCTATCGCGGGATTGACGTTGGGCCAAGCAACTCACCGCGCAAACACAAGAGCATTATGTGGAGCGGCGGAGGGTTGGCCGAGCCCCTAGCAGTAAATCAAACGTGAATTCGGCTTTGTGATCCGAATGTAAGTCTCGGCAATCACAAGATTAGGCACCCAACAGAGCCATGTAATCGCGCGGTACCAATCGTCGTCGGACAGTCCGAAAGGCGCGTCCATGAAGAACATTGGGCGGATGCTTACAACTGCCAGGGTCACGGCATAGCTGCGCAGCATCCAGCGACGATGGCTGACAATATCTCTCGCCCGGCCCGTCGTGTAGGCAAACCATGTCGTCATGAACCAAGTGATGCCCAGGCAGCTGAACCCGGCCTTGGCAATAATTCCGTTATGATTGGCCGTCGCGAGCATAAATCCGGTTACGGCACTGAGCCAGATACAGACGCAATAGGTCACGCCGATCCAGCGGTGCCATTTCAGACTCTTATTGCGAAGGGTCTTCGAAAAAGCGAACGGGCCAATCAGAAGCGGCGGGATGGCCGTTGCCACGTGGATCAGGAGGAGACTCCAATTTCCATATTGCCAGTTCGGGAAGAATGGTGCGCCGACAGGGGATGCGAGAACTCGTGGGATGGAAATGAGGAACAGATAAATCGTCGTGAATACGATGCCGCCATAGATGACGCTGTTGCCATAAGCTTGGACCCGGTCCCAGATTGCGGCGAGCACTTTGCGCTGATCCGGGGTCAGCGGCTTTCGGCTCGACGGTTTGGCTAGGGATAGGTCAGTCACGCTGAGACCTTTGCTGTACTCTACACCCCAGCGAAATAAGGGAAAAAGGTGAAAGAACTCTGAGTATGATTGCGTGAACTCAACCGACACTTTAGATGCAGTGCGGTGTGGCAGGCCTTTATTCCGGTCGCAAGAATCCCCATACACGAATGGTCAATCGATCAGAATGGGCCAGTTAGGTCGCAAAATCCTCCTGCTGGGCCTCCAACCATAACAAGAAAGCCAAAGAGACATGTCCGAGACCCGCCATACGGAAATCCTGATCATCGGTTCCGGCCCTGCAGGGTGGACCGCGGCGGTTTATGCTGCCCGCGCCATGCGTAATCCCCTCGTGGTGACTGGATCTCAGCCCGGCGGCCAGCTGACCATTACGACGGATGTCGAAAACTATCCTGGCTTTGCCGAGATCCAGGGCCCCGAACTGATGGACAAGATGCGCCACCATGCCGAAGTCATGGGCACGCAGGTGGTCGAAGACCATATCTCTTCGGTCGATCTGGAAAGCCGCCCCTTCAAGGCGGTTGGCGACAGTGGAACCACCTACACGGCTGATGCCGTGATCATTTCGACCGGCGCACAAGCCAAATGGCTCGGCTTACCGTCGGAAGACAAGTTCAAGGGGTTTGGTGTCTCGGCGTGCGCGACCTGTGACGGCTTTTTCTACCGCGAAAAAGAGGTCGTCGTGGTCGGTGGTGGCAACACGGCCGTCGAAGAAGCGCTCTTCCTGACGAATTTTGCCTCGAAGGTTGTTCTGGTGCACCGGCGCGACAGCTTGCGGGCCGAGAAGATCTTGCAGGACCGTCTGTTCAAACACCCAAAAGTCGAGGTGATCTGGAATCATACTTTGGAGGAAGTTGTTGGCGACGAGACCCCGCTCGGTGTGACGGGCGTGAAGCTCAAATCGACCGAAACCGGCGAGACCACCCACCGGGATGTTCACGGCGTCTTCATCGCGATTGGTCATGCCCCATCGACCGAGCTCTTCCAAGGCAAGCTCGACATGCACGGCCATGGTTATTTGATCACAGCGCCGGATTCCACGGCGACGAACATTCCAGGCGTGTTCGCCGCTGGCGACGTCACCGATGATATCTACCGCCAGGCGGTCACGGCGGCCGGCATGGGCTGTATGGCCGCGCTGGAAGCGGAACGCTGGCTGGAAGAGGAAGCGGCGGCGAAAGAGCTGGAAGCGGCTGAGTAGCCACAGCGCCCGGACCACTGTCCGGTCGGCCATGTTCAGCTAAGGTTCCAGAAAGGAACAGGTGGCGGGTTATTCCGCCGCTACGGTTTCCTCGGTCTTCGTGGCTTCGCAGGCGTCTTTCTCAGCCTTGAGCGCTTTGGCCTTCGCCTCGACCGCATCGACGATCTCATCGATCATGTCGGCATTGCCGACCTTTCGGTCGATTTTACCGGCGGCATACATCATGCCGGAGTCTGCGCCCCCGCCGGTGAAGCCGAGATCGGTCATAGCCGCCTCCCCCGGGCCGTTCACGACACAGCCAATGATCGAAAGCGAGATCGGTTCGGAAATATGGGCCAGGCGCTCCTCAAGGGTTTGAACCGTTTTGATAACATCAAAGCCCTGACGTGCGCAGCTCGGGCACGCCACGATGTTTACGCCGCGGGTCCGAAGCCCAAGTGATTTCAGCATCTCGAAGCCGACTTTGACTTCTTCAACCGGATCCGCCGAGAGAGAGACGCGGATCGTGTCCCCGATCCCGGCCCATAACAGGCTGCCCATGCCAATCGAGGACTTCACAGTGCCGGTGCGGAGGCCGCCAGCCTCCGTAATTCCGAGATGCAGGGGCGCATCCGTCGCATCGGCCAGAGCCTGGTACGCGGCGACTGTCAGGAACATGTCCGAGGCCTTCACCGAGATCTTGTATTCGTGAAAGCCGAGATCATCGAGGATGCGGGCATGATCAAGCGCGCTTTCCACCATCGCCTCTGGGCAGGGCTCGCCATATTTCTCCAGCAAGTGCTTTTCCAGCGATCCGCCATTCACACCGATCCGCATGGAACAGCCATTGGCGACCGCCGCTGCGACGACTTCTTTGACGCGCTTTTCACTGCCGATATTCCCAGGATTGATGCGAAGGCACGCTGCGCCGGCCTCTGCGGCCTCAATGCCGCGCTTATAGTGAAAGTGGATATCCGCAACGATCGGCACCGGACTTTCTTTGCAGATCGTCGGCATCGCGTCCGTTGCATCCTTGGTAGGGCACGACACCCGAACAATGTCAGCTCCAGCGTCCGCTGCTCGATGGATCTGATCAAGCGTCGCTGCGGCGTCTTCGGTCGGGGTGTTCGTCATGGTCTGCACGGCAATCGGGGCATCGCCCCCGACCCATACATCGCCGACCCGGATCTTACGGGATTTGCGGCGATCAATATTCCGCCAGGGACGGATATGATTGTGCATATGGGCCATGCGGGTCCGTGTCTCGCCTCTGCCGACAGACGCCGGTCTTGATTGCTATTTGGCTCCAGAATGCGCCTCTGGCAAGGCCAATTCAAGCTCTATCGGCTTGGCTGGGCATCCCCGACAGCCGCAAGTGCGGGGGCAGCGATATCATTGGCTGATTGCGCGATCGTATCAACGCTAATGGCATACACGGCTGCCGATTCCTCCCCCAGAGGTCCGATCTCGACATCGCCAACTTTCCAATGAAAGGCTGATCCGTCGCGGGCCGATACCGTCCAGCCAGCTCCGATGCGGGGATGATATACCTCGCCAGCTGCCATTGTGCGGGATCGGAAGACGGTGCCATCTGCGCCGCGCACTTCAATCCAGGCGGGGCGTTGAGCCGATATTGTGAGCGGCAATTGCGGCTGTAACCCGTCCTCATCCTCAACTTCGGCGAACAGGCTGGTGTGGGCACCATTGATCGAGGCCCGTGCCTCCACCGTATTTTCATTATCTAGGGATTGGAATGTTGCGTAGCCAATACCCCCGACGATGACGGCAAACATAGCCCCCGCAAAACTGAAAATTGCCGCCCGCGCGGTGTTTCTGGTGCGTTCATTGGCGGCGACCAGGGCTTCGATCTTGGGTGCCTCAGATACGGCCCCGCATTGCGCATTAAATGTGGTGATCACATGGTTCGGATCGAGCCCCAAATAGCCCGAATATGCGCGTAAAAGGCCATTTATGTAGCCTTTTGGAATTCCACCGGCATACATCCGTTCAATCGCACCGAGATATTCTTCCCGGATCAGAAGCTCTTTGGATATCTCGCTGAGCGACACATTACGGGCTTCACGGGTCCGTTTTAAAACGTCCCCAATCCGCTCAATCTCTTGGTTTTCGCTTTCCTGCGTCATCGGTCCTGATCCAGCTGAGTGTGCCAAAACGGCGTGTTTACGCCGCACTCCTGCAAAAAGCCCGCCCTGTCCCAACTGGTTTACGTTAGCCGGACTAAGGGTCCACTTCAAGCGTTCGCCAGTACAACATCATGTTGACTCGCTATGCCTAATAGTTCGTTACGGAACGATCCGTTTGATGTCAAAATCGCCTGTTTTACCGCTTTTGAGAAACTTTCAAGCGATAGTGACCGCACCATGCGCTTCACAGGACCAACGGAACTCGCCGGCATGGACAATACGCGGTACCCCATGGCCAGCAGTGCCAGCGCTTCCAGAGGCCGCCCGGCACTCTCCCCGCAGACCGATACTGGCAGACCTAGCTTCGCGCAGGTTGAAGCGATCTGCTCGAGGAATTTCAGGGGTGGTCGAGCAATCATGTCATACCGATCGGAAATGTTCGGCTGCATGCGGTCGGCGGCGTGGAAAAACTGCATCAAATCGTTCGTGCCGACGGAAATGAAA